>JAODNG010000072.1 GCA_025465385.1 Pseudonocardiales bacterium | reverse complement strand
AGTACAAGGAGACCCAGTATGAAACTAGGACAGGTAACGCGTCCGGTTGATAGGGGACTGGTGGCCTCTGCGCCCGAGCAGGCCGCCGTGGCGGAGCTGATGGCCCCGTCGGAAAGCATGGTGGGGCGGCCGCCGCTGTATGTCCCGAGAGGGAGCGGATGCCTGCTCCTTTTGGGTCTGCTGCTGGCTTCGCCGAGCGAGCCGCCGGACGACGAGGACTAGCGGCATGCCAGTGATCTCTGGGCCGCCGCGGGCGGTCTACGCGACGGCGGTAGAGACGCTGGCGGGCAGCGTCGTCCGCGCCCTGACCGGCGCGGACGACGCATTCCAGCTGGCTGGCCAGCTCGTCGCCGAGGGCAGCCCCGCAGAGTGCCGGGCGAGATTGGCCGCGGTGCGGGTGCTCGGCCCGGATGCACTCGCGCCGTTCGCGCTGGCAGGTCACCAGTTCGGTCCCGAAGACGCCGAGGTGGTCGAGACCGGCAGTCAGATGTTCCCGACCTCCGAGCGGGACCCAGACGCAACGGACGACGCCGATAACACAGTGCTTGTGCGGGCACTGCGGGACTGGGCCACCGGTGAGGTGCTCACCCGTCTCGGGGTGGCCGGCTCCGCCCGCGCCTACCCGGCGCGTCGCGGCGCAAGTGTCGGCCCCGACCAGGGTTGGTTGGCGTGGGGGGGAGTGCTGGCGCAGTTGTCCCCGCTAGCGACACCCGGACTGGACGGCCCCCTCCACGCCGACGCGCGGCGCTACCGGCTGGATGTGGCTCGCGGGGTAACCAGGGCCATGCTGCGCCGCGACTACCTGACCGCAGCCCGGTTGGCCCGCTGGCTTGCCTCCGGCGGTGAGGTCACGATGGATCCGCCGTTTGCGGTCGAGCCGGTGCTGCGCCAGCTGGAGCTCGTCGCCGGAGCAGACCCCCGGCTGCAGTTGGAGATCGCGATAGCCCGATACGGATTGGGGGGCGGGGCCGGTGAGTGACGTCAGGCCCTACTGGGTTGCCACAGCCCATCAGGTCGCGGTGCGCGCGCTGGGCTGGCTGGACGCGGCCCGGGATCACTTCGCGCTGCCGGTCGACGTCGCCTCCGACCGGCTGCGGCCCAACGAGGACATCAAACCCCTGGGCGAGCTGGCGCTCACCGTGTCCATCGCGATACGCGAGGCCGCGGCGGGCAGCCGAGAGGCGCAGCTCGCCCCCGCGCTGGCCGCCTTCGCCTGGGCGCAGTTCCGCGACGGCGACGTGCTCTATGAGCTGCAGCGCGAGCAACCGATCGAAACCTTCCCGACGGAGACCTATGCCTGGTTCGCCCGGACAGGTCACCGGCATCCGCGGCTGGACGAGCTGGTAGCGCACCTGAGCGGCCTGCGCGCGGCCCGCGTGACCGAGGTGGTCCCCAACCGGACGCTGGCCATATACAACGCCGAGCGCCTGCTCGGCCTGCCGAACCGGGACGATCCGGCCGCGCTGACCGCCCGGACCTGGCTGGGTGGTACACCCGAACCGTGGGCGATCGACTTTTTCACCCTGTACGCGGTGACCCACGCGGTGTTCCACCTCACCGACTGGGCTGCCCGCCCGGACGATCTACCGCCTCACCTGCAGACCTATCTGCACGCCTGGCTGCCGGCCTGGCTGGAGGTCTACCTCGAAGCCGGCCACTGGGACCTGGTCGGCGAGCTACTGATCGTCGATCTGTGCCTGACCGAACCTGATGACTACCCCAACGCCTGGGAGGCATTGGCCCGCGCCCAGCAGCCCGACGGCCTGCTTCCCACCGGTCCCGAACGCGTGCCGACCGATGCCGCTCAGGCGTTTCGCGAGCATTACCACCCCACGATCGTCGCCGCGATCGCCGGTACCCTGGCCGTGTCCCGCCGGATCGGCGCCCAGGCGACCCGGTGACCACCGATCCGGCCACCGACCTGCCGGGGCGACTCGATGCGTCGCTGCGGACGATCTCGGCGCTCGTCCGCGCGCCGGCCGTGGTCCTGGCCGCTGTCGTCGGCGGTGAGACTGCCGTCGCCTGCCACGGCGAGCCCGCACCGGATGCCTACACCGTCTTCGAGCTCGGCTCGATCACCAAGACCTTCACCGCGCTGCTGCTAGCCGAGATGGTCACCCGCGGCGAGATCAGCTACGACGACCCGATCACCGCCTACCTACCGCCCGAGGCCCGACCGCGCCGCACCACCGACGCGCCGATCACCCTGGTGCAGCTGGCCACCCACACCGCAGGGCTTCCCCGCCTGCCGGCCAACCTCTACCTGCAGGCACTACCGGTCTGGACGACCAACCCGTACGCCCGCTACCACCTCGACGACCTCTACCGGGCCACCACCCGCATCCGGGCTCGGCGCCACCCCGGAACCAACGTGCATTATTCCAACTTCGGCGTGGGTCTCCTCGGACAACTACTCGCCAACTCCGCCGCAGCCGATTACCGGGATCTCGTCCTCGACCGCGTCTGCCGCCCGCTCGGTATGGCCGGCACCCTCACCGGGCCCGGGCCCCTGTGTGCCACCGGTTACCGCCGCGGGCGGCCGGTGCCGGCGTGGGAGATGGGTGCGCTCGCCCCGGCGGGCACACTGCGCTCCAGCGCTACCGACCTGCTGCGCTACCTGAAAGCCCACCTGCACCCAGAGGCCACCCCGCTGACTGCCGCCCTACGCGCAACCCAAGTGCCGCGAGTGGCCGCCAAAGGTAAAGATCGCGTCTGCCTGGTGTGGAACCACCGTCGTTCCCGCTACGGAGACGTGCTGTTCCACAGCGGTGGAACTCGTGGTTTTACGGCCTTTCTCGGTTTCTGCCCGCAAGCCGGCACCGGTGTCGCCGCACTGATCAATACCACGCCAACCCGCCGCCACAGCATGATCCCCGCCGCCTACTCCCTGTTCAGGACCCTCATCCGGGAGCAGCAAGCCGCCGCAGCATGACAACGGGTGCCGGAGTAGCCCTTGTGTTGCGGGACCCAGCGCCGTTTCGCGACTACGCTGTCGCCGTGAGCGACGCGCAGGGACCCGCCGTAGTGCTGGTGGGTCCACCCGGGGCTGGTAAGTCCACAGTAGGACGGTTAATGGCAGGCTGGATCGGGGTCGAGTTCACCGACGTCGACGATCTCATCGTCGCCCGCGTGGGTCGCAGTATCTCGGAAATCTTCATCACCGACGGGGAGCCGGCGTTCCGGCAGCTCGAGGAAGCCGAGGTGGCGGGCGCACTGGCCGAGCGCACCGGAGTGCTGGCATTGGGGGGCGGAGCGGTGCTCTCGGAGCGAACGCGGAGCAGGATCCACGGGCGCCGCGTGGTGTTCCTGTCGGTTGGGATGGCCGAGGGCGTGCGCCGCACGGGATTGTCCACCGCTCGCCCGTTGCTCGCCGGAGTGAACCCACGGGCGACGTTCGCTGCCCTGCTCAACGCCCGCTTACCCCTGTACCGGGAGGTCGCCACTGTCGAGGTCGCCACCGACGGACGCCATCCAGACGAGGTGGCTGAGGATGTGCTCGACGCTATCGGAGCTGTCGGGGGTACTCGCTAGATCATGGTTTTGTGACCACGGAGGAGCGCCGATGACAGACCCCGGCGAGCCGGACCAGGCTGGTGATACTGAGCCGCGACGGATTCGAGTGGCG
Source organism: Pseudonocardiales bacterium (assembly GCA_025465385.1). Classification (GTDB taxonomy): domain Bacteria; phylum Actinomycetota; class Actinomycetes; order Mycobacteriales; family Pseudonocardiaceae. Next base: position 2,030 of record JAODNG010000072.1, on the reverse strand, counting down.
ACGGCGCAGCCCTACGACGTCATCGTCGGGCGGTATCTGCGGGCCGAGCTGCTCGACGCGGTGGGCAGCGGCGCCGTGGCGATCGTGCATCAGCCGACGCTGGTCGAAGGCGCCGAGGCACTGCGTACTGTGTTGGAGCACCTCGGCTCGCAGGCTTATCGCATCGAGGTCCCTGACGCCGAGGAGGCCAAGAAGCTCGCGGTGGCGGGCTTCTGTTGGGACGTGCTCGGGCAGGTGGGTTTGGACCGCACCGGCACGGTGATCGGCTTCGGCGGCGGGGCGGTAACCGATCTTGCCGGGTTCGTCGCCGCTAACTGGCTTCGCGGGGTCCGGGTAGTGCAGGTTCCCACCACGCTCCTGGCGATGGTGGATGCCGCAGTGGGTGGCAAGACCGGGATCAACACTGACGCGGGCAAGAACCTGGTCGGTGCGTTCCATGAGCCTGCTGCGGTGGTAGTGGACCTGGTAGCGCTAGCGACGTTGCCACGAGCGGAGCTGGTCGCCGGAATGGCGGAAGTGGTCAAGGCCGGGTTCATCGCCGATCCAGTGATCCTGGAACTGATCGAGGCGGACCCCGCGGCCGCACTGGACCCATCCGGGCCGGTACTGGCGGAACTGGTCGGCCGGGCGATCCGGGTCAAGGCCGACGTGGTGGCAGCTGACCTGAAAGAATCTCATCTGCGCGAGGTGCTCAACTACGGGCACACACTGGGCCACGCGCTGGAGCGTAGGGAGGGCTACCGCTGGCGCCACGGCGCCGCGGTCAGCGTTGGCATGATCTTCGCAGCGGAGCTGGGCCGGCTCGCAGGAAGGCTGGACGACGCCACCGCGCAGCGGCACCGCGCCGTACTGAGCTCGATCGGGCTGCCCACAGGATATGACCCCGACGCGCTACCAGAGTTGCTGGAAGGCATGCGTAACGACAAGAAGGCGCGGTTGGGGGCACTGCGCTTTGTGGTCCTCGACGGTCTGGCTAACCCGGGGCGGCTGGAAGACCCGACCCCTGCGCTGCTCGCCGGAGCCTACGCCGCGGTGGCCGGCGAGATGGAGAGCTCGCAATGAAGGTGCTCGTGCTCAACGGGCCGAACCTGGGCAGGCTCGGGAGCCGCGAGCCCGATGTCTACGGCACGACGAGTTACCGCGACCTGGTATCGCTGTGCGAGGGGGTGGGAGCCGAGCTGGGGCTGGAAGTCGACGTCCGGCAGACCGATCATGAGGGCGTCATGATGAGCTGGCTGCACGAGGCCGCCGACACCGCCACGCCGGTGGTGCTCAACGCCGGGGCGTGGACGCATTACTCGATCGCGGTCCGTGACGCCGCGGCGGAGCTGTCCGCCCCACTGGTGGAGGTGCACATCAGCAACGTGCACGCACGCGAGCCGTTCCGGCACCACAGCTACCTCTCGGCCATCGCCTCCGGGGTCATCGTCGGCCTGGGCATATCGGGCTATTCGCTCGCGCTGCGCTGGATCGCCGGTCGCGCCAGCAGCTGAGACCGCGGCGCGACCCGCTAGCGTCTGTAGACCATGTCCTACTGTCGGCGCCGGGAAGCGCTCCGCGAGCGGCTGCGTCAGTCCGAGCTCGACGCGCTGCTGGTCACCGATGCACTCAACGTCCGCTATCTCACCGGATTCACCGGATCGAACAGCGCCCTGCTGGTGCACGCCGGAGGTGACGAGGCCAGCGTGTTCTGTACTGATGGCCGCTACCGCACGCAGTCGCAGCGGCAGGTGCCCGACCTGCAGCGGCTGATTGAAAGATCGTGCCAACTACGGCTGGCCACGCTAGCCGCCGAGGCCGGGATCGGCCGGCTGGGTTTTGAAAGCCATGTGGTGACCGTCGATGGGCACGCCGCCCTGGCGAAGGTCACCGGAGCGGACGCGCTGGTTGCCACATCGCGGCCGGTCGAGGCACTGCGATTGATCAAAGATGATGCTGAGGTCGCGGTGCTCCGCGAGGCCTGCGCGGCAGCCGATACCGCTTTGGCCGGACTGCTCGGCGATGGCGGGCTGTGCCCGGGCCGGACCGAG
>JAODNG010000071.1 GCA_025465385.1 Pseudonocardiales bacterium | reverse complement strand
GCCCCCACGGCCGCGTGGGCTATGAGCGGCGACGCGTTCACCCGTGCTGAGCCGCAGTGCGGATGGACCCCAGTCAGGCCCGGTACGGCAGATCGCCCCGTTTACGCTGCGGGCAGGATGTATAAGGAGGTCTTCGGCGTGGTCGACTACGACGTGGTGGTCGTCGGATCGGGGTTCGGCGGCAGCGTCGCCGCGCTGCGGCTGACCGAGAAGGGTTACCGGGTTGGCGTGCTCGAGGCCGGCCGGCGCTTCGCCGACGACGAGCTGGCCACCACGTCATGGCAGCTGCGCAAATTCCTCTGGGCGCCGGCGCTGGGTTGCTACGGCATCCAGCGCATCCACTTGCTGCGCGACCTCGTGGTGCTGGCCGGTGCGGGCGTCGGCGGGGGGTCGCTGAACTACGCCAACACCCTCTACCGGCCACCCGACGCGTTCTTCGGCGACCCGCAATGGGCGCACCTCGCTGACTGGCGCGCCGAGCTCGACCCCCACTACGACGAGGCAGAACGAATGCTTGGGGTGACCACCTACGCCGACCACACCGCTGTTGACGAGGTGATGCAGCGAGTCGCGGGTGCTATGGGGGTCTCCGAGAGCTACCATCCCACGCCCGTCGGAGTGTTCTTCGGAGCGCCGGGCGAGGAGGTCGACGATCCGTACTTCGATGGCGCCGGCCCCCGGCGGACCGGCTGCACTGAATGCGGTTCCTGCATGACCGGATGCCGGGTCGGCGCCAAGAACACGTTGGTGAAGAACTATCTCTACTTCGCGGAGCGCGCCGGGGCCACCGTGCACTCAATGACCACGGTGACGGCGGTGCGCCCGCAGGCGGACGGGACCTGGCTGGTCGACGCCGTGCGTACCGGCAAGCTGCGTATCGGGCCAGCGGGGCGCCGGACGATCCGGGCGAAGCAGGTAGTGCTCGCCGCCGGCACCTGGGGCACCCAACAGTTGCTACACCGGATGCGCGACGAGGGCGTGCTGCCACGGATCTCGCACCGGCTCGGGCAGCTGACCCGGTCGAATTCCGAGGCGATCGTCGGCGCCAGCCGAGCCACCGTGGATGCGCGCGACTTCACCCGCGGGGTGGCCATCACATCCTCGTTCCATCCCGACGAGCACACCCACATCGAGCCGGTCCGCTACGGGCGAGGCAGCAACACGATGGCGCTGCTGCAAACCTTGGCCACCGACGGCGCGTCGGACACGCCACGATGGAAGCAGTTGCTGCGCTTTGTCGTCGCGCACCCGGCCCGGACGGCGCGGCTGCTGTCGGTACGACGCTGGAGTGAACGGACGGTGATCCTCCTGGTGATGCAGAGCCTGGACAACTCGCTGACCACCTACCGCCGCCGCGGTCGGCTGACCTCGCGACCCGGTCACGGTGAGCCCAACCCCACTTTCATCCCTGCCGCTTACCAGGCCAGCCAGCTGACCGCCCAGTACATCGGCGGGACCGCGGGCAGCACCTGGGGCGAGCTGTTCGGAATCCCGTTGACGGCGCATTTCCTCGGCGGTTGCCCGATGGGCGCAACCGCCGCCGACGGCGTCATCGACGCCAATCACCGGGTGCACGGCTACCCGGGTCTGTTCGTGGTGGACGGCTCAGCGGTCAGCGCCAACCTCGGCGTCAACCCGGCGCTGACCATCACCGCGCTCGCTGAGAGGGCCTTCGGCCTGTGGCCGAAGGCTTGTGAGTGCCATTAAGTGCCATAACACTGTTTCCCACTCACGACCAGTGTTGGTGGTCGACTTCGGGGCGCAGTACGCCCAGCTGATCGCTCGCCGGGTCCGTGAGGCGCAGGTGTACTCAGAGGTCGTGCCGCACACCGCACCGGTGGCGGAAATCCTGGACCGCAAGCCCGCGGCGATCGTGCTCTCCGGTGGTCCGGCGAGCGTGTACGCGCAGGGTGCTCCTCGCCTGGACCCTGAGCTGTTCGAGGCTGGGGTGCCGGTGCTGGGCATCTGCTACGGCTTTCAGGCGATGGCCGATGCGTTGGGTGGCACCGTGCAACAAACCGGCACCCGGGAGTACGGGCGCACCGATCTGCAGGTGATCGACGGTGGCGGTGTGCTGCACCGTGAGCTGCCGGCGCGCGGTCCGGTGTGGATGAGCCACGGCGACGCCGTCACCGCCGCGCCGGGCGGCTTCATGGTCACCGCGCGGTCGGCCGGTGCTCCGGTGGCGGCGTTCGAGGACACCGGCCGGCGCCTCGCCGGAGTGCAGTACCACCCGGAAGTGATGCATTCTCCGCACGGCCAAGAGGTGCTGCGCCGGTTCCTGCACGAGGTCGCCGGAATACGGCCGAGCTGGACCACCGCCAACGTCATCGAGGAGACGGTGTCCGCGATCCGGGCTCAGGCTCAAGGCAGCAGGTTGGTCTGCGGTCTGTCCGGCGGGGTGGACTCCGCGGTCGCCGCCGCGCTGGTCCACCGAGCCGTCGGCGACGCACTGACCTGTGTGTTCGTTGACCACGGCCTGCTCCGGGCCGGCGAGCGGGCCCAGGTGGAACGAGACTACGTCGCTGCGACGGGCGTCAAGCTGGTCACCATCGACGCCCGGGAGCGGTTCCTGTCCGCGTTGGCTGGCGTGGCTGATCCGGAGCAGAAACGAAAGATCATCGGTCGGGAGTTCATCCGGGTCTTCGAGGCCGCGGCCCGGGACCTGCAAGCCGAGGCGGGCCGGCACGGTGAGGAGATCCGTTTCCTGGTGCAGGGCACCCTGTACCCGGACGTGGTGGAGTCCGGCGGTGGATCGGGCACCGCGAACATCAAGAGTCACCACAACGTCGGCGGCCTGCCCGAGGACGTGAAATTCGAGCTGGTCGAGCCGCTGCGCGCACTGTTCAAGGACGAGGTGCGACGGGTGGGGCTGGAGCTGGGACTGCCGGAGACGATCGTGCACCGCCAGCCGTTCCCCGGACCGGGCTTGGCGATCCGGATCATCGGCGAAGTTACCGCGACCCGCTTGGAGACGCTGCGCGCCGCGGACGCGATCGCCCGCGAAGAGCTTACCGCCGCGGGGATGGACCGCGACATCTGGCAGTGTCCGGTCGTGCTGCTAGCCGACGTGCATAGCGTGGGTGTGCAGGGTGACGGGCGGACCTACGGGCATCCTGTCGTGCTTCGCCCGGTGTCCAGTGAGGATGCGATGACCGCGGACTGGTCCCGGGTG
>JAODNG010000068.1 GCA_025465385.1 Pseudonocardiales bacterium | reverse complement strand
GCCATGTCATGCCCCTTAGCGCAGGTAATCCCGATCCGCGAAGTACTCCTCATCGTCAGGCGGCGTCGCGCGGGGTTGACGCCTCGGTCGTGGCGGTGGGTTGTCGTCCTCGATCACACCGACCCCGAGCACCATAGGATCGGGTGCTGGGCTGCGTCGGTCCGGGTTATCGCCAAAGCGCTCCCGATAACCCGATACCACGTTGTCGACGAGGAGGTTCTCGCTACCGACGGTGGCCTGCATGGCATCCTGGACCAACGGAGCCAGCTGTTGCTGGGAGCGCCGCACGCACGCCATCACCTGCGCGGCGAGTTCCGGCGGCGACACCTCGCGGATCCTGTCGGTGAAGGCCAGTTCAGTGAGCGCCCCGCGAGAATCGACCGTGACCCGGACCGCTCCGTCCCCGGACGATTCGGACACCTGAATCTGTTCGACCTGCGAACGCATGGCGTGGAACTGCTCGGCCTTATCGGCGAACCCCTGCGCCCACTGCGACAGCCGGCGCGGCATCTCGTCGGGATCGACGTCGAACATGGGTCCTCCTCAGGCTGCACCCGGTGACGGGTGCGCTGCCCCGGGTCGGACGAGCAGAGTACGCAACGGCGAGCAGATTCGCGCACGCCGGTGCTCAACCGGCGGATCTCGTCCAGCAGCAGAGCTGACCCGGCTCGGTTTCGTCGACCCCCTACACCCCCCACGACCCGCCGGGATTCGCCAGTACATCGGCCCCCAAGGCGTTCCAGCCGGGGCCAGCAGCCACAGGTAAGCGTCCACCCGGCGGCGCGGCTCGACGGGGTGTTATTCGTATCTGAGGGCCTCGATGGGGCGTAGCCGGGCGGCGCGGTAGGCCGGGTAGCCCCCGGCTACGACCCCGATCGCCAGGCTGATCGTAAACGACACCACTATGGGGAGAACGGTCACAACGGGGGTGAACCCGGCAAAGATGGGGCCAAGGTTGGTCGCGAAGGCGGAGGCGATGACGCCGCCGAGCAAGGACAGCCCGACGCCGACGCCCACGCCGATGACCCCACCGAGGCCGGCCAGGACGATGGACTCGATGAGGAACTGTTGCAGGATGGCACGGCTGGTCGCGCCGATTGCTTTGCGGATCCCTATCTCGCGGGTTCGTTCGGTGACGGCGACCAGCATGATGTTCAGGACTCCGATCGAGCCGACGAGCAGGGAGATCGCTGCGACGGCGGCGGTGAACAAGGTGAGGAGACGAAGGATCTGGGTGAACTTGGTGATGCCGTCTGTCAGGGTCTGAACTTCGAAATCCCGAGATGCAGGGTTTCTGATCTGGTGTCGGTCGTCGAGGATGTTGTTCACCTCGGCCTCGGCGGCGGGTACGGCGGCTACTGAGGCGGCTTGCACCGTCGCCTGGTTGACGATGTCGCCGCGACCGAAGAGATAGCTGCGAGCGGTGTCCAGCGGCATGACCACGATGTTGTCGCCCGGTAGCCCGACCGCCTGCATAACCCCGATGACTCTGAAGGACTGGCGGTTGATGCGGACAGTCTTGTTGAGGGCCGCAGCAGGGTCGCCACCGAACAGGTCGGTCACCGCGGTGGGTCCGAGCACCACCACCCTGGCGGCGGAATCGACCTGGGCCTGGTCGAAGAAGGACCCGGTCTCAATGTTTCGGCTGGTCACCTCGAACCAGTGGTCAGTGGAGCCCACAACGGTAACCCGTGCCTTGGAAGTTGAAAGGCCTCTACCGGTCTCGATCAGTGATGGGCCGGTGACCACCGGCGTGACGGCGACGACGTCGGGTGCTTTCTGCATGGCCGCGACGTCGGCATCGATCAGGTTTTTCGGGGGAGCGCTTCCGGGGATGTTCCCAGCTGTGGCCACGATGGTGATCAGATTGGCCAGTGGTTCGATTCGTGAATCGATCGATTTCTGCACACCGTCGCCGATGGCAACCAGCAGGATCACAGCCGAGACTCCGATGATGAGGCCGAGCATGGTCAGCGCGGAACGCAGCCGGTGAACGCGCACCCCGCGTAGCGCGATGAGTAACGCCTCCCGCAGCCTCATTTGCTGACCCTCGCCCGAGTCGGCGGCAGCACACTCTCCGTCAAGGACACCCCTAAGAGATAACCGGTCATCGGTGTTGCGCACAAGAGGTTCAGCGAACTCTCCAATTACTATCGCAATGCGTAGGTCGTCGACGCCGCGCTGTATGCAGGCGATACCTTCAGTCTCGTCCGCGGGAACGCGATGGAGAATGAATCATGACTGCACAGATCGTATACATTAACAGTTCCTGAAGGTAGCAGTGAGCATACTTGGCTCGTTCAGCTCACTGTCTGGCAGCAGGCACTCATCCTGCGCAACACGCTTCCCTGCCGGATGGAGCGTTTGATCGGACCAACTCGCTCTCAGACGTCAAACAAAAGCCCTGCGATGCACACAGATCTGTCTCGACAGGATGATCAGGGTTATTTCTTGACAATGATGGCACTTGCCTGGGTAGTATCGATCGCAGTTTACGTCAGTACTACTGAGAACGGCTACTCAGGGCCAGACCTTCAAAGATTGCACTGACGAAAGGGCTGACACAGCATGGGCGGCTTCTTGCCAGATTTTTTCGGCTTGCTCGCGAGCTGGTCCGCGGTCTTCTTAATGACCCCCGGTTGAAGCACGACATCGTGGCGGGGTATCGGCGGAATTGGAGTCGGTGACCAGTCACATCCAGGGTGGGCGGGCTGGGCGAGACGATGGTGGACGCCTCCGCGCAGGCCGCTGGCCTGCACGGACGCCAGCCGGATGCGTGAAGCAGACGAGCGGCGGCGCGGTGAAGCTGGTGAAAGCCTGATCATAAAGTTGGCAACACCTCAAGAGCCGGCGCTTGGTTCGCCCGGCCGGGCGAAGCCGGGCGAACCAAGCGGTTAGTGGCGCGGCGATTGGGCAGTCAGCTGCTGATGCAGCTGGTCAATCTCGGCGCGCAGCTCGCCCACCTGACGGTGGAGAGCCTGGATCGCGACCACCAGCACACCATGGGCATCCACCATCGGGATAGTGGTATTGCCCTTGCCCAGCCCGAAGGCTGCATGCCAATCCTGGGCCATCGGGCCCAGATGGCGCACCCCTGCTGGCTCCCAACGATAACGCCAAGTCGCCACCGGCAACGCACTGAGTTTGGCCATGACCTCAAAACCGTTGACCGGCCCAGTGCTGATAGGTTCGGTGTCAATCCGGCCGGTCAGGCTAGACGGCTCAGCTTCATCTCGCCCGGCCCGCCCACCCTGAATGTGACTGGTCACCGACTCCAATCCACTGCCACGATGTCGGACTTGAGCCGGCGGTTGCTAAGGAAACTGCCGAGACTGCTAAACACACCGCTGACCAGGCCGCCGGCGAAGCCGACAGCGCCGCTGACGAGGCTGCCAATTGAAGCAAACAAGCCCATGTGAATCAGTCCTCTCATCAATGCACCGGGAGTAGCTGGCCTCAGTGGTACGACCAACTGCCATCAATACTAACCAGCCAAGTACCCCTATTGTCAAGGCCTATCTAAGGCAGTTTAGCAGCACGGATCCGTGTGTGGCGCAAAGCGATTGCTTAGCGGCCGAAGTGAGCTAATCGACCAAAACGCCCTCACTCGCCAGGGTGCTACTAAGGCACTATTAAGGAACCGTCAAGGCGACATCCACAGTTATCGTCCTGTAGAGAACGGTATAGCGCATGACAATCGTTCGCTGACACAGGGTCAGCTGGCCGAGCCAAGAGCTAATCGAGCCAAACGCTCTCAACTGTCAAAGTGGCTGGTGGATCCTGCCGCCGGCTCGACGACCCGCCAGGATCCGGCCAAGCGATGATGCAACAGCGGCCTGGCTGCGGCTACGGTTCCACCATGATGATCAGCACGGCACCGTGTCAGCCTCGGAGATCGGCTCGGACACTTTCTTCACCGAGCGCGCCGCGGGCACCGCAAGCTGCGAGTTCTTCTAGGTGACCGGCGGCCGCGACCGCGCCGCCCGCAGCGCGGAACGCTTCCTGCACGCGCTGCGCGGCCTGCCGGTAGGTCGGCTCGGTGAGTACGGCCTCGACGGCCGGGCCGATCTGAGTTGTGGTGGCGCGGGAGAAGCGCAACCGGATTCCCGCACCCGCATCGACCACCTGCTGGGCCACGAGCGGCTGCTCGTCTCTGATCGGCGCCACTACCAGCGGGAGGCCGTGGCTAAGCGTCTCGCACACCGTGTTGTGGCCTGAGTGGCAGACCACGGCATCGATGTGCGGGAGCAGCCGCAGCTGTGGGATCGCGCGCCGGACCAGCACATGCTGAGGAGCGGTAGTGAGCACACCGACCGGGTCCACGATCACTGCCTGCGTGTCGGGGTCCGCCGCCAGCGTCTGTGTGCACTGGTCGAGAAACCGGGCGCCGGTGTCGCTGTTCACCGTTCCTAAGGTGACAAGCACTGCCGGCCGATCGCCGTCGAGCCAGCCCCAGGGAAAGTCTTCCGAACTCGGTCGCGGGGCGATCGACGGTCCCACGAGACGGACCTGCTCTCCCAGGTGGCCAGTCGACCCGAGTAACGCTGCGGTGGTGAATCCCAGCACGAGGTGCGGGGAAAACCACGGGTTCGCTGGCTGTGCTGGCGTACCGAAACGATGCCGCAGATCGGTCATGGTCTCCTGCAACCACGCCTCGACCTTGGGCGTGGCAGAAAATGGGTCAGTAAACGCCGCTGCGTTCGTTGCTGACGTGGCCCATGGCAGCCCTGCTCGCTCAGCCACTATCCAGCCTGCGAACGCCTCCAGGTCGACGACGAGCACGTCCGGCCCAAACCGCTCGACTGCCTGCACGACCCCGGGCACCATCGCCTGCGCCAGCGGGATGAAGAAGCGCCCGCAAAGGAACTTCAACCAGGCCGGACCGCGGAGCCCCGGCGGTCGCTGTACGCAGGTGTTCGCGCATTCCGGGACAGCGCAGCTGTACACCGCCGCGTCCAAACCCACCAGCCGCCTGACGAGTTCTCCCGCGCCGGCCCAGGCCACCTGGTGCCCTCGCTCGACCAGCGCAGCAGCTACGCCGATCGTCGGATTGATGTGGCCGACCAGGGGTGGGACGACGAAGAGGAACCTGCTCATCCTGGGCTGACCTCTGCCTGAGACCGGCGTGCAGAGTGGTGCTCATCGATCCAGGACAGCACCAGGTCGAGCACCGTGTGAGGTGCATTCATGAGCAGCAGATGCCGCTGTCCGGGCACAACGACGATGCGGCAGTGGGGGAGCAGGGAAGCCAGCTCCGCCTGGTCTACGACATCCGACTCGCTGCCAAGGACCTCGATTGTCGGGCACCGCACCGACTGGACCTGTTCGCGGCTCAGCCATGGGCCGCTGAAGGTATCCCGCACCATGGTCGTTACCTGCAGTTTCTGGCTGGTCACCTTGGCCAGGCGCGCCATATACGGGCCCAGTTGCGCTGCGACCCGATCCATCTCATCGGGGCGTTCGAACTCACGGAACTTGCCATGCAGTATCGACATCTTCCGCGACCACGGTTCGGACGCCGGTTCGGCCTCGATCAAGAAGAGGCTCGCGACCCGTTCGGGATGCGCCACCGCGTAACTGAAGGCCACTGTCCCGCCGTAAGAGTTGCCGACCAGATGCACCGGCCCCGGCACGTCCAGCGCATCGAGCAGCCCCGTCAGGTCAGCCACGAAGTCGCTTAGCCGGTACCCGGTATCGGGACGGGAACTGCGCCCGTGCCCGCGCATGTCATAGGTGATCACCTCGATGCCACTCGTGGATAGCGGAGCGGCCAAAGTGAAGTAGAAGCTGGCCAGGCTGTCGGCGCCGAAGCCGTGGACGAGCACCACCGTAGGGTGCTGCCGGTCAGGATTGGCCAAGCCTTTGGCCGGTATCCGCAGCGCATGCATATCAATACCGTTGATAAGGATCTGCGTCACGGCTGCGTGCTCCCCGTGTGCAGTGTTGCCGGTGTGAGGCTGCGGGTCACAAGCAGGCAGTCGACCACATAGTCGACGAGCCGGCCCAAGGTCAGCCCGATTATCTCGTCGAGTTCCAATGCGGCAATGAACTCGGCGATATTGACCTGGCTGCCGTACCGGGCTTCCAGGTGACCGGCGAGCACGACGAGGTCGATGCTCTCCAGCTCCAGGTCCCCGAAGAATGTGGTGTCCGCGGTGATGTGGAAGTCCTCGCCGAGCTCGTATTCGCCGAGCATCTCCGACACCATGCCGCTGAGCTCGTGGAACACTAAGGTCGCGGACGCCTCGGCGGGGTTTGCTGGCGTCTGTGCTGCCTCGCTGGTCTTCACTGTGTCCCTCCGGCTCGAGCCGCTGGACCGGTGGTCCACGCGACGACGTAGTGTCGCTCTCGTTGATCTTCACGGTTACTCAGCTGCTTGCACCGAACCCGATAGGTGTCTGCACGATCGCCTGGGCCGTTGTCCGGCCGTATCCTGACGGTGAGTTCGGTTGGGCTGGCTTTCACCACCGCGAAGCGCTGCGGGCGACCACGGAGGCCGGTGCCCTCGGCCTTGGACACCGCCTCTTTGGCGGTCCAGAACCGGGTGAACCACACCGCGGCCGGCTCACCGGTCTCCGCGCTGTAAGCGGCGATCAGCGCACGCTCGTCCAGCGACAACGCGAAGTCCTGGGCGCGGTCGTCGCGCTCGACGATCTCCTCGATGTCGATGCCGACACCGCCGCTGTCAACACTGCGGCCGTCCTGGCGGCAGTGCGGCCCGACGATTGCCACCCCGACTTGTTGGCAGTGCGCCAGGGACACCTCGAGGGCGGGCAGCGTCCGACCGGGCCATCCGGTGACTCGTGGCCGGCCGCGCTCGTCGTTGGAGACCTGAACCTCGGCGGGGAATACCGGTCCCCAACCCTGGTCCCACAGCCACTGGCGGACCGCGTCCTTCACCGCGATCCGGCCGAGCAGCCACTGCCTCCGGGAGCGGGGCAAGCACTGGTCGTAGGACGTGCGCTCCGCGGAGCTGAGGTAGCCGCGCATGATCAAGTCACGCGATGAAATGTCCGGCCACCGGTCGAAGAGCACCGCCCAGCCCTCCGACGATATCCGAGACAGTGTGTGCTGCTCGGGAAACCGCTCAGCCGCCGCTGTCTCCAGGTCGCTGTCGAAGCGGCGGCTCCGCCAGCCCTCGATGTGCGCCCAGACCCGCCCACGGTGGGTCACCTGCATGTCGGCCTCCACCGTTGTGTCGGTGACCGATCGGAACCGGATGGTGGCGTCCACTAACGTGCCGGCGGCGGGATGCGGGCCGAACAGGCGCATGTGCTCCATCTGCACCGGAAGCGCCACCCGCTTAGTGGTATGCGTCGACATGGTCCAGTACCAGACGAGCTGCGCGAGGTTGTCGAGCAGGCCGCCTGGCGCGGCCGGGGTCGTGATGACGCCACGCACGTGGCGCTCGCCCTGTGCGACCAGGTCGGTGATGCCCTGGAACCGCGGGCCGTGGAAGGTCCACCGCTGGGCATAGAATTCCTGCGCGTTGACGTCCGGCGCCCGCTCGACGTCGGTGTCGACAGGCCAGGGGGGCGGCGGGTGCGGGTGGCGCTCGCCCATCTCGATCATCGCTTGCGCGTACTGGCCGACGCTCACCTCGACGCGGCCCGACCCCTGGGGGACTGCGATGACGGGCACGTCGACCGCGGGTGCTGCCACCAGCCAACGGTTCAGCCGCAGCTCGTGTACGACCACCGGATACCAGCCGGGGACAACCTGCTCGGCGGCGTCGACCATGTGCTGGACCAGCGTGGCGCCCGGCACGATCGGCCACCGGTCCTCTTCGTTGGGCCAATCCTCACGCTGCCGGACGAAGCGGTGATCCCGCAGGTACGGCATGGTCTCAGTGGACACCTGCAGCACGGTGCGTACCTCTCGCGATGCGACCGGACAGCTCCCCTGAGCGTCGATCACCGCGGCCGCGGAGTCCGCGGTCTCTCTCAGCAACCCGGTGAGCTCAGCCGCCAGTGGGTGCCGCGCCGCGAGCTGATCCAGCCTGGACAGCGACCCGGACAACGAGGTCGCGAGTCCAGGGATCATGTTCGGCGCTGTCCCGTTGAGGGAGACCAGCGTCGTCGAGAGGTTGAGCTTGACCGGTTGCCCGCGATGTCTCGGGCCGACGGTGGTGGGCCACTCAGGCGACCTGCCTTCAACCCATAGTGCGGTGACCACCCTGCGTAGCTGGTCCAGCCCGCTGCGGTGCGGTGAGTTAGCCGCCACCGTCAGATGTTCCCTGCCGCGCAACGTGTCGTCGATCAGTGAACCGAGCTGCCCAACTCCGACCTGCACGAAAACCCTGACGCCGTCGTCGTACATCGCCTCGATCAACGGTCGGAAGCGCACCGGCTCCAACAGGTGCCGCACCATCAGCGTCCTGACCTCGGCCTCGTTCGCCGGGTAGGGGGCAACGAGCGTCGTCGACCAGATCGGCACTGTGGGTGGGTACAACCGGAGACGGCTGATCGCCGCTCGGGTCGGGGCGAGGTAGGGCTCCATCATCGGGGTATGGAAACCCGAGCGGAGAGGCAGGACTTGGCCGACCACATTGTGGGCGCGGAATGTTCGGACGAACTCGTCAATGGCGGCGGCCGGCCCGCAGACGATCGTCTGGTTCGGTGAGTTGTCGTGTGAGACCACAATGTCCTGGCGGTCCGCCAGGGCATCGACGAGCCGGTCGACGCCGCAGCCGAGCACGGCGAACACGACATCAGGGAACAGCAGCGCATCCGGGTCAAGGGATTCGAAAAACTGGTCGGCTTCGGCGTCGCTGTACATCCCCGCCGAGATCATCGCCGTCAACTCGCCGCCGCTGTGACCAGCCACTACATCGGGCAGGACACGTAGTCGCCGCAATGCCCGGTCCAGCAGCCGGCTGACGGTCACCACGGCGATCCCGTGCCGGCCGGCGTTGGCGAGCGAGATGTCCGGCCGAGGCAGGCCGAAGTGTTCGGCGACATCGTCGACCCTAGGTGAGAACTCCGATTCCAGACCGGGGAACACGAACCCGAGGCGCGCACTCGCCTGCGCGCGCAGCAGCGGCTGCGGGCTGAACCAGATGTCGCTGCGACCGCGCCACGATGAGCCTTTGGCGACAACCCGCCTGGCCAGTGCGAGGCGTTTCGGGGTCGGGTTCACGACGCCAAGGCGGCAGCCGTCCGCTGGGGACGCAGAACTGCTGAGCGCCCGTACCGCGGCGTCTTCTCGGTTGAGCAGTTCACCTAGTCCGCTCGGCGTCGCGGCGGTTACCCGCAGTACCTGCTCGGGCTCACCGACGACGACCTGCCGACGTAGTGGCGGGGCATCCACTGTGGACGGTTGCTCGAGCACAAGGTGGGCGTTGATGCCGCCGAAGCCGAACGAGTTGACCGCGGCGCGGCGCACCCGCTGGCCGCCGCTGAGCTCCCACGGCTCCGCCGAGCTGATCGGCCGGAACCGGGTGCGGGCCAGCGCGGGATGCGGGTCCTCGCATCCCAGGGTGGGCAGCAGGACACCCCGATGGACCGCGAGCGCTGCCTTGATCAGCCCGGCGACCCCGCCGGTCGACATGGTATGTCCGATCATCGACTTGACCGAGCCGATCACCGCCCGCTCGCCGTCGGGTGGACCGAACACGCGGGCAAGGGCGGTCAGCTCGGCTTGGTCACCGACGGGCGTGGCCGTGCCGCTGGCCTCGAGCAGGCCGATCGAACCAGGTTCGGCGGGGTCGAGACCGGCCGCCTGCCACGCTTGCCGCACCGCGAGAGCCTGGCCGTCGGGCTCGGGGTTGAACAGGCTCCCAGCCCTGCCGTCGCTGGCCACACCGGTGCCACGGATGACGGCGTAGATGCGGTCACCGTCCCGCTCGGCGTCGGCCAGCCGTTTCAGCGCGACCACGCCGGTGCCCTCGCCGATCAGCAGGCCGTCCGCGGCGCGGTCGAACGGCCGGATTCGCTGACTGACTGACAACACCCTCAACTGGGTCAACACACTCCAGAGCAGGATGTCGTGGCAGTGGTGCACGCCACCGGCCAGCACCAGATCGCAGCGCCCTCTCGCTAGCTCGGCGACCGCTTGGTCTACGGCGACCAGGGACGACGCGCAGGCCGCGTCCAGGGTGTAGGCGGGGCCGCGGAAGTCGAGCCGGCTCGCGATGCGGGAGGCCGCCAGGGCGGGCACCAATCCGACGGCAGCGTCGGCACCGTAGGGGCCGAGGTGCTCGGTGAACGTAGCCTTGATCCGGTCTAGCTGCTCTGGCATCAGGTCGGGCGCCAGCTCACCGAGGGTGCGGATGAGCTGGTGTGCGGTGCGGACCCGCTGCTCGAGCCGGACCATTCCTGGGGTGAAGTAGCCGCTTCGGCCCAGGATGACCCCGATCCGGTCACGCGCGGGCAATCGCTCTTGACCGCCTGCGTCAGCGACGGCGGAGGCGGCGACCTTCAACGCGATGAGCTGATCAGGTTCTGTGCTCGCCACGGAGCCGGGCATGATGCCGAATTCGGTGGGGTCGATCTCGGCGAGATCGTCGACGAAGCCGCCTCGCCGGCAGTACACGCGGTCCGCCTGCGGCGGGCCGCTCGCCGCTGCTGGGTCGTAGAAACTCGCCTCCCACCGATTCTCCGGGACTTCGGTGATCGAGTCGACCCCGTCGACGAGGTTCTGCCAATACGAGTCGAGATTAGCCGCGCCTGGTAATAGCACCGACATGCCCACGATCGCGGCCGGCGGCTGGGTCGTCGTCACGCCGGCCAACCCTGGGCGGTGTACACGACGGCGCGCACCGACGGCGCGCCCGATGCGAGCTCGCCGAGCAGGCAACGCGTACCTTCCTCGGGATCGATCAGCGCGATGCCGCGCCGGCCGTACTCTTGCGCCAGCTCGGGCGTCACCATCCCGCCGTGCGTGCCGCTGGGCGCCCACGGGCCCCAGTGCACGGTCAGCACGCGGCGGCCGGTGCGGGCCGCCCACGATGTGCCGAGGTACTCCAGGGCGTCGTTGGCCGCCGCGTAGTCCGCCTGTCCCGGGTTGCCGAGCGTCGCCGCAACGCTGCCGAACAGCGCCACGAACCGTGGTCCTTCGGGGAGATCCTGTAGCGCGCCCAGCAACGCCCTGGCGCCGTCGACCTTGGTGGTGAACACCCGGCGGAAGGAGTCCAGGTTCTTGCTGGCCAGCAACCGGTCCTCGATCACACCGGCGGCGTAGACCACGCCGTCGATTCGGTCGTGTTCGGCGTGGACAGTTTTGACCAGCCGGTGCACCGCATCGGGATCCCGCGTATCGACGCGGCGGTAGCAGGCCGAACCACCCAGCGCGCGCAGCTCCGCGAGAGTGGCCTCGACCTCGCGCTGGGCCAAAATCTCGCTCGCCGCGCGCTCAACCTCGGCCGTTGATCGGTAACCGAGACGGGCAAGGGCGGTCCGCAGCGCTGGCCGGTCACCGGCCGCCGCGGTCGCCGGGTCTTCGAGCTCGGTCGGCAGCGGGGTGCGACCGGCCAGCTCGATCCGGCAGCCGATATCGCGGGCTAACCTCACCGCGAATCGGGCAGTGATTCCCCTGGCGCCGCCGACGAGCAGCACCACCGAGCCGCGGTCGAGCCCGATGGTGCTCCCGGACGCGCTCGCCTGGATGGTGTCGCGCAGCGGCGCCTCCACCATGCGCAAGGCGTGCCTGGCTCCATCCGCGTGCCGCACGACGGGGGCGCTGTTCGTCGCGAGGAGCTCACTGACGAGCAGTTGGGCCATCGCCGCGGCTGATGCCGCCGGATCGACTTCGATCAGCGTCGCCCGCGTGTCCGGGTACTCCTTGGCCACGGTGCGGAAGAAGCCGCGTAACCCAGCGGACTGGACTCCTCCATCGATCGGGCAGGCGGCCAGCAGCCAACGTGGGCGGTGGGCCAGCGCCGCCTGGAAGGTCAGGAACGCCTCCGGCAGCAGCGGGTCATCGGCGGCCGTGAGCGCGTCGAGCCAGATGAACCCGTCCATGTGCTCATCGAGGTCGCGCTCGTGGGCCGCCGCGCCGTACCCGGTGAGCTGGGTGACCAGCTCCCTACTCAGGACGCTGCCGCCTACGACTATGAACTGGCAACCGCGCAGCGCCGAGCCGTCGACGGGATCAGCGTCGCCGAGCGGGCTGGGTTCGATCACAAACCGCGTGGGTGGCACGCCGGCGGAGGTGGGGGGTGTCTCGCCCATGCGGGTGGCTAGCCACGTGGCGAGCGCGCCCGCGGTGCGCGCCCGCGCAAGTTCGTCCATCTCGGAGTCGGTGAGCTTGGTGGTGTCGGTGCGCTCGCCAAGGCGGGCGGTGAGCGTGCCTAGGATCTCGGTGCGCTTGATGGAGTCGATCGACAGGTCGGACTCAAGGTCGAGGTCCGGCTCGATCATGTCAATCGGGTAGCCGGTGCGCTGGCTGATGATCTCCAACACGCCGGTCAACGCATCCTTCGGCGCAGGCGCAGGGGCGGGCGCGGCGAGGGCTACCGAGGGCTCCGCGACCGGCAGGGCACGCCGGAGGTTAGGCAGCGGCGCGGCCGGCACGCCGGGCTCGGCACCGAGGTAGGTCAGCAGCACGTCGCGTTGCGCGGCAACCATCTCTTTGCTCGCGCGCAGGAACTCGCTGATTAACGCATCACCGTTGCCGTTGCCGGCTCCCACCGCGGCCGTCGCAGGCAGCACACGCTGCGCGGGAGCCAGACCACCGGGGAGGCAGGCGCCGTCGGCGGTGCGGACCAGGTGGCCATCGACGGTCCAGCCCGGCCGGGGCGGTGGCGTGGTGTTGGCGACGTCGTTGGCGTCGCGGCCGCTGAACAGCCACCCCGTGCGCAGCGGCACCCCGGCGACCGCCAGCTTGGCGATCGCCGTCAAGAAGCCAGGAAGTCCCGGCACGGCTTGACCGTCACAGGCCACAGCGACGTGTGGACGGTCGCCCAGGATCGCCCCCACCAGTCCCGTCAGCACCTGCCCGGGGCCGGCCTCCACGAACACCCTGGCGCCGGCCGCGTACATCGATTCGATCTGCTCGGCGAACCGAACCGGCGCGCCGACCTGCGCGGCCAACTCCTCGCCTACACCGCCCGAATGCTGGGGATAGGCACACGCGGTGCGGTTGGACCACACCGGCGTGGCGAGGTCTCGCAGCGCATGGCCGGACAGTGCCTCCGCGAAGCGCCCGCAGGCACCGGCGACCACTGGGCTGTGGAACGCGCACGCCACGGGGAGGCATTTACAGGGATGGCCGGCGGCGATCAGCTCGGTGACCGCGCGCTCGACCAGCGCGGTCGGTCCTGAGATCACGACCTGGCAGGGGCCGTTGTGGTTGGCGGCCACCACCTGCTCGGACAGGGCCGCCGCCTGTACAACCCGCTCGACCTGCTCCGCGGTGGCCGAAACCGCGGCCATCATGCCCGGGTCGTCGCCAGCCGCCGCGAGGATCGCTGCGGCCCTGGCCTCGCTTAACTCAAGCAGCGCCCTCGCGTCGAAGGCGCCGGCGGCGCACAGCGCGACCAGCTCGCCGTAACTGTGCCCGGCCAGCATGTCCGCCGTCACGCCCAACCGGGTGAGCAGGTGGTGCACACCCAAACCCGCTATGCCCAGCGCGGGTTGCGCAACGCGGGTGTCCCGCAGAGCGATCTCACGCTGGCGCGCGCCGTCGGGATCGAACGCCGCTGGCGGGAACAGCGTGTCGGCCCACCTCCGGCCAAGCTGGAGCAGGTAGCCGATCTCGGGAAAGGCGACGAACAGCTCGGCGAGCATCCCCGGCCGCTGGCTGCCCTGACCGGGGAACAACAAGGCCACTTTGCCCGGCTCGCTGGACTCAGCCAGAAACAGACCACGAGCCCCGTCGCGCCCACCCGCGGCTGCGCTGCCGAGCAGGTCGGCCAACTCGTCGAGATCGCCCACCACGATCGCCACCTGCACCGGTTCGTCCGACCGGTCCGCCCACCGGGATGCGGTCTTGGCCAGGTCACGCAACCGCCACGGCCGGCCGGCAGCATCATTGGCCCTGGCCAGCTCCCGCAGCCGCGCAATCGGTCGACAGGCCGCGCTGTGGTCGGCGCCGCGAAAGGTGAACAGCTCCGCCGGCCACTGGTCGAGGCCGTGCCGCGGTGCCGCGGTGCCGTCGTAGCCTTGCAGGACCACGTGGAAGTTGGTGCCGCCGAAGCCGAAACCACTGACACCCGCGACCCGTTCGGCGGGTAGCGCCGCCCAGGGTCGCGCCACCGGGGAGAAGGAGAAAGGGTTGGACTCGGCCTGCCACTCTTTGTTCGGCTCGGTCACGTGCAACGTGGGCGGTCGGATCCCGGTGTGCACCGCGAGCGCCGCCTTGACCATCCCCGCCAGGCCCGCCGCGCATTTGGTATGCCCGATCTGAGATTTCACCGAGCCCAACGCGCAGCCGCCGGGCACCGCGCCGGCTTCGATGAACATCTCAGTGAGCGCGCGGAGCTCGGTGCGGTCGCCGAGCACCGTCCCCGTGCCGTGCGCCTCGACAAGCCCCACCTCAGCGGGCGAGATGCGGGCGTTGCGGTAAGCCCGCTCCAAGGCGGTGCGTTGCCCCTCGGGGCGGGGTGCGGTGAGGCTTCGCGACTTGCCATCACTCGCGCTCCCGACGCCCTTGATCACCGCATAGATGCGGTCGCCGTCGCGTTCGGCGTCCTTCAGGGGTTTGAGCAGCACGCACGCCACGCCTTCGCCGAGGGCGATGCCGTCCGCGGATGCGTCGAAGGTCCGGCACTGCCCGGTGGGCGACAGCGCGTGCACCGCAGCGAAGACCAAGTAGTCGTTAATGCAGTTGTGTAGGTCAGCTCCACCGCAGAGCACCATGTCGCTCGCGCCGCTGGCCAGCTCTTGGCACCCCGCGTGGACTGCGGCGAGCGAGGACGCGCACGCCGCGTCCACGGTGTAGTTGGCACCACCCAGGTCGAGCCGGTTGGCGATCCGGCCCGCGATAACGTTGGCCAGCATGCCGGGGAACGAGTCCTCGGTCATCGGCGGCAGCTGGTCAGCCAGGTCCTGAGGGATTTCGCCGAGGTAGGCCGGCAGCACGGTACGCAGCGCCATCGCGTTCGACAGGTCGCCACCGGCCTCGGCCCCGAACACCACGGCGGTTCGGGAGCGATCGAAGTCGCCGTGCTCGTAGCCGGCGTCGGCCAGCGCGCGTCGCGCGGCCTCCAGCGCGAGCAGCTGCACCGGCTCGATGCTGGTCAGCGAGGCTGGCGGGATGCCGTAGCGCAGTGGGTCAAATGGGATCTTGGGTAGGAACCCTCCCCACTTCGACGGCGTCATCGCGCCCGCAGTGCGGTCGGTCGCCTCGGGGGAGTAGTAGACCTCGACGTCCCACCGCTCGGTGGGGACCTCGGTGACCGCGTTCGCGCCGGCGATCACATTCGCCCAGAAACTGGCGAGGTCCGGCGCGTCGGGGAACATGCAGGCCATTCCCACGATCGCCACGTCGAGCGGCGGGGGGTCAGCTGGCTGGCATTCCTTGGCGGCTGTCCCCAGTCGTGCCCGCAGTTGCTCGGCATGTCGGGTGAACCAGCTTGCCGCCTGGTCGCTGACCGCGGAGTGCAACCCGGCGATCGTGGTGGTGGCCGAGCGCAGCACCGCGACCTGGCCGGCCATGAACAGGCCCTCGGCCAGCTGCTGGTCCTCGCCCACCGCGACGAGGTCGGCACCCATGCGTTGGATGCCCTTGCTGGCGATACGCAGCCGCCCCTGGTTGAGCAGCTCCAGCTCCTCCCACACCTGCCGTTCCGGGAGGCCGCGGGCGCGTAGGTCGTCTCTGATGACCTGGAAGCCTTCGGCGAACGGACTCGCTAAGCAGCGGGTGACGTGGCCAGGCGCGGTCTCCAGCAACTCAGTCTGCTTGGCTTCCAATACCTGGCGCTGGAACAGCGGCTC
>JAODNG010000045.1 GCA_025465385.1 Pseudonocardiales bacterium | reverse complement strand
TGGTGCTCCTGGAGGAGCCCACGTTCCCGGGCTGCCTGATCCGCTGCCGGGCCATTGGCATGTTCCGCATGCGCGACGAGAAAGGCGGCGATGACAAGGTGCTCTGCGTGCCGAGCGCGGATCCCCGGATGGACCACCTCCGTGACATCGAGGATGTCGATGAGTTCCACAAACTGGAAATCCAGCACTTCTTCGAGGTGTACAAGGCGCTGGAACCCGGCAAGAGCGTCGAGGGCGCCCATTGGGTGAATCGGGCCCAGGCAGAGCAGGAGATTTACATTTCCTGGCAGCGGGCCCGCGATGCGGACGGCTCCAGCGACCTGCAACCCGATCCAGGGGCGTGAGGCGTCAGCTGTGGGCGGGCCGGTCGGCGCACCAGTTCCGCTCGTAACCGGCGGTGAAGCGGTCGATCAGATCGGCGAACTGCTCCCGTTCGGCGGGCTGCCACGATCCGGTGATCGCCTCGATCCGATCGTCGCGACGCTGCCGGGCGCGCTCCAGCAAGGCCGTCCCGGCGTCGGTGATGGCGAGCAGCGACGCACGCCCATCGCCGGGGTCAGCACGCCGTTCCAGCAACCCGAGATCAACAAGATGGGCAGCCTGCCTGCTGACCGTGGACGGGTCGGAGTGCACCGCAGCAGCGAGCATGGTGACCCGTGACGGTCCAAGGCACGCCAGCGTGTGCAGCAGCATGAACGACGCCCGGTCGAGGTCCTCACCGCGGGCCACCGCGGCACGCTCGATAAGCCGGATGAGCTGGGCCAGCCCGGTGCCGATCCGACTCGCGACCCTGACGTCGTCAGCCACCTGGGAACCAGCCATCGAGCCCCCCTCACTGCGTGCCGCATACAGATCCTGTGAGATCAAGCATTCCCCGCGCGTGTCGCACCGGCAAGGATGTTCACCGATAGGTGGCGCTGCGCCTCGGACCAACTCCGCTGTGCTACCAATGCCCGGCCGCGATTGACCTGCGTACTGTCCGGGTACTCCGATTCACCCGTTACGGCCGGGAGGCACCGATGACCACCGCAAGCCACGTAAACCCTGGTGCGGTGCGCAGCCTGATACCCGCCCGGATCGACCGGTTACCCTGGTCGTCGTTTCACACCCGAATGGTGGTCGCGCTCGGCGTGGCCTGGGTCCTCGACGGCCTTGAGATCACCGTCGCGACGTCCGTCGGAGCGGTGCTCAACCAGCCGGAGACGCTGAACCTGTCCTCGACCGAGGTCGGGCTGATCGCGACGGTGTACTTGATCGGCGAAGTCGTCGGCGCGCTGGTGTTCGGCCGGATGTCGGACAAGCTGGGGCGCCGCAACCTGTTCATGATCACGTTGGGTGTCTATCTGGTGGGCAGCGGTCTTACCGCGCTGACCTTAGGTGGCGGCGCAGGCTGGATCGCCTTTCTATACCTCACCCGATTCATCGCCGGCACGGGAATCGGCGGGGAGTACGCGGCGATCAACTCGGCGATCGACGAGCTGATCCCGGCCCGCTATCGCGGACGCGTCGATATCGCGGTCAACGGTACGTATTGGGCCGGCGCGGTCCTCGGCACGTTAGGCACCTTCGTCCTGCTGAACGTGTTGACTCCCAGCGTCGGCTGGCGGATCGGCTTCCTCATCGGGCCGGTGCTGGGTCTGGTCATCCTGATAGTCCGGCGCAACTTGCCGGAAAGCCCCCGGTGGCAGGTCATGAACGGCCGTGAGCAGGCCGCCGAGGAGTCCATCTCTTACATAGAGCACGAGGTGGAGCTGTCCGGCAAGACCCTCCCGCCGGTGGACCAGAGCAAGGCGATCGACCTGCAGCCGACCGATCAGATCGGTTATCTGGCATTGACCCGGGTGCTGTTTCGCGAGTACCCGAGCCGTGCTGTGCTCGGCGCCTCGCTGATGATCAGTCAGTCATTCCTGTATAACGCGATCTTTTTCACTTCCGCCCTGGTGCTCAGCAAGTTCTATGGGGTTTCCTCGACGTCGATACCGCTATTTCTTATCGCATTCGCGGTCGGCAACCTAGCGGGGCCACTCACCATCGGGCACTTCTTCGACACGATCGGCCGCAAGACCATGATTGCCGGCACGTACTTCACATCCGGAATCCTTCTCGTGGTCAGCGCGTTGCTGTTCAATGCCGGGTTGCTTACTGCTACAACCCAGACGATCGCCTGGTGCGTGATTTTCTTCTTTGCCTCGCCCGGTGCCAGCGCGGCGTACCTGACGGTCAGCGAGATTTTCCCGCTCGAAGTGCGAGCCAAGGCGATCGCGGTGTTCTTCGCGATCGCGCAGTGCTTCGGAGCGCTCGGTCCGGTCATTTACGGCGCGCTCATCGGCGACGGCAGCCAACCGTTCAAGCTCTTCCTCGGCTACCTGCTCGGTGCCGCGGTGATGATTCTTGGTGGACTCGTCGCAGTCGTATTCGGGGTGTCGGCCGAAGGGCGATCCCTGGAGGACGTCGCCGCGCCGCTGGCGGCAATCGGTCGCGGCCGCGCCGGCACGACCCGGGCCGAAGGGGCGGCCTCGCCGCTAGCCACCTGACAAGATCAGACCAGCCACCACGCCAACGTCAGCGCCAGAACCATCATTGCTACCGTGAGTAGCAGCACTCCAGCCAGCATGCGCGCCGGGTTCGACTCACCGGGCCGCACACCGAGGTCACCAATGGAATCCACGGTCAGGGCGCTGTGGCCTGCGGTCCGTGGCCGGGGGAAGCCGTTGTCCTCGCGGCCTGCCGCGGGGGTGAGGTGCTGGGTCATGGCACAGACGCTACGGAGCAGCTGGTTACCGCAAGCCCTGAGCTGGGTTAGCCGCAGGTAAAAAATCGGTCCTTCCCGACACCGCCGGTTGCGTACCCGCCCCAGCCGGTTCCGAGTAGTCGATTACTCGCATCGCCGGGTTTCGTCGCGCACACTCTCGTCCTCGGTACCGGCGGAAGGCCGGGGTGACCAGAGGAGATCATCATGGCGAAGATGCCGATCGGTACTCACGCGGCAGTGCTTGGCGCGAGCATCGCCGGTTTGCTGACCGCCCGCGTCCTGGCCGACTCCTACACCCGGGTGACGGTGATCGAACGAGATGAGCTGCCGCTCGACATGGGCCATCGTCGGGGGTGCCGCAGGGCCTTCACCTCCATGGCCTGCACGCCGGGGGCCGGCAGGTGCTCGACGAGCTCTTCCCCGGATTCACCGAACAGGTCGGGCAGGCCGGTGCCGAGGTCGGGGACACGCTGAGCGCCATCCGGTGGCAGCTGTCGGGTCAGCGGCTGCGCCGGGCCGACATCGGCCTGCCCGGGCTGGCCGCCAGCCG
>JAODNG010000044.1 GCA_025465385.1 Pseudonocardiales bacterium | reverse complement strand
TGCAGCCGGCAGTGAGCGCTAGACCCAACGCCATGGACCAGACCGGCAGCGTGCGGATACCCCCTTGGACTGTCACTGCGCCAGGATAGATCTCCGTTGCACCACTGTGGGGGTCTCACGTTACAATGCGCTACGTTTGGGTGGACGGTCAGCTGACACAGATGGGGGAGGCCCAGCCGCTATACGAGTGGTTCGCCCAGCCAGCGGTGAGGCTCATGGTGTGGCGAAGGTTGCTCCAACTCAGCGCGGGCAGCCGCCATGGGGTCGGGCGTCCCCGGATCAGCAACTCATAGCCCGACAGCCAGGCGTAGGGGACGTTCTTGCCGTCCATGGCCCGTACCCATCGCGGAAAATGTGCGGCTGCGGCGAGAATTTCGGCGTGCGCAGAGTCGAGGCTGCGCAACGCGCTCGGTCGAACATAGCGGCCTGGCTCGAAGTGAGCCGCGAGGTCGACGGTTACTCGGCGGATGCCGGGCCGATGGGCGAGACCGGTGATCAATCGCACGGGCTTGCGGCGCTGTTCCCACCTGTCGCTGTACCAATCCCAGGACCAGCTGTGCGGCTGTTGCGCGGCTGCCACCGTCCACAGCTCATGACAAGTGCGTTGCACGTCATCCATGTCTGCACTGTCTCGCAGATAGATCGCGATGAGGTCAACGACGAGGCGATTGTTTCCAGCCCGCGGCGTGAGGTCGACTGAGTGGAGATCACTGGCGCTCAAGCCCCACTGTCGCTCTTCGTTCCAGCGCCGGATATTGGCGAGCTGCTCGGACAGAGGTATGAACATCATCTCCGGCGGGCGGGCTGCGACCCGCGCTTCGCGCGCCGCCACCTTCCCGTTACTCACCGTGGCCATCTATCCGCTCGCCTCCCACCTCGCCGCAACCTGCTGATCACGAGCGTACGGTCCCGCACGCCGGACCGCAGCGATCTCGTCAACCGCGCGGGGTCGCCAATACAGCCACGGTGCCCGAACTGGGGCGGGACTGCTCCCAGCTCAGCGGTGTGGTGATGACGGCGATGGCGGACGTCTTGAGCATCTCGGCCACGCCGGTCAACAGTGTCAGGAAGTCCTCGAGCCCAGGATTGTGGCCGACCAACACTGCCGTCGAAGCACCGTGCGGTAGTTCCTGGGTGACCGCCAGGAGCTCGTGAGCCGACGCGGCGTAGAGCCGCTCGTCGTGGCTGACTCGGGGCATCGCAACCAATTGGACGGCCGCAAGGTCCCAGGTTTGTACGGCCCGGACCGCGGGAGAGCACACCACATAATCGATCTTCGGGACGTGCTCACGTAGCCAGCGACCGACGGCTGGGGCGTCGCGTCGCCCACGCGGAGCCAGTGGGCGGGCAGTGTCGGGAGTGTCCGCCGGCCATGCCGACTTCGCATGCCGGAGGAGAATGAGCGTGCGTGTCATGGTCAGACCAGGGCGAGGGTGCGCAGCACCAGCCGCGCCGCATCACCACCCGACTCCTCGCCGATAGCGAGCGCCGCCTGAACGTCGAGGTCATTCACCAGGGCAGCAGTGACGGCGGCCGCTGCGGCTGGCGAGCTGTGTGCCGCGCCAGCCGCTGAGTACAGCCGATCAAGCTGGTTCGTCTGGGCGGCAATGTCACTGGGATGGAACTCCCAAGTCTGCTGCCATGGCCGGTTGAGCAGCAGCAGCCGCACCGACGCAGCGGGATGGTGGGCAAGCAGATCTGAGACCAGCACCAGGTTGCCTGTCGACTTGGCCATCTTCGCCCCGTCGACGGTGACGGTGCCCACCGGAAACTCGCTTCGCGCGAAGGGCCCGACTCCGGTGGCTGCCTCGACCATGGCCGCCTGATATGCGTGGTGCGGGAAGCTCAGGTCGGCGCCGCCGGCCAGGATGTCCACCACCGGGCCGAGCGTGCCCAGCGCGATGGCGGCACACTCCGCGTGCCAACCGGGCCGACCGCGACCCCACGGGCTGGGCCAGCCGGGCTGGTCGTCGGCCGAGGGCCGCCATACCGGGACGTCGAACGGGTCCTCCCGGTTCAGATCGTCGAGTCGATCACCGAATTCAGTCGCAAGCTCGGTGGCGCGCTCCACCGTCAGTCCGGTCTTGGTCGGGACGTCCGCGCCCCGGAAGTACACCGCACCGTCGCGGTGATAAGCATGACCAGTGGTGAGCAGCGCCGAGGCCAGTTGCACGACTCGCCCGACGTGGTGGCGCGCGCGCGGTTCGTGTTCGGGCCGGCGCACCCGCAGGGCCGCCATATCCCGGCCGAACAAGTACTCCTGCTCCAGGGCGAACTCGTCGTAGTGCCGACCGCGTTGCACGGCGGCACGGGTCAGCACATCATCGACGTCGGTGACATTGCGGCACGTTACGGTTTCCGCGCCGGCCAAGCGAAGCACGGCAGCGGCCGTATCAGCCCAGACGAACGTGCTGGCGTGCCCGAGATGGGTCACATCGTAAGGAGTGATCCCGCAGACATAGAGCCGGGCCGGGCTTACGACGGGCAGTGCGGCGCCGCCCAGCCGGATCCGGTCGGTGTACTCGCGGCGGCCGTCGTGGTCCATGTATCCATCCTGCCTTGCATCGGGTGCGGTTCCCCGAAGCGCCGTCAGAAGCCGAACAGCGGCCCCGCGCACGGCGCTATCCGCCAACCGTACGGCGGTGTCAGCCTGCCAGTATGCAGGGATGGACAGCCGGGATCGGGATCTTAGCGGGCGGGCCCGCAACGCCCGTCCCCGAGACGGCCAGGGTCGGCCGCTGCCACACGGCGCGCGAGGGGTCGAGCGAGTTCCTGAAGATGTCGTACTCAGCCCGGACGACGCGGTCCGGCAAGCCCAGCGGCTGATCGACGATGGTTACCCCTTTCACGCCCATGAGGTATTCGAGGCAGTGTGGAAGGCGACGTCGGGGGAGCAACGCGAGCTGTGGCAGGGACTAGCCCAGCTCGCGGTCGGCCTTACCCACGTGCAGCGGGGCAACCCGAAGGGCGCGGTGGCGTTGTTGCGCCGCGGCGCAGACCGGATCGATCCCTACGCTGGCGAGCCTCCGCACGGATTGGACGTCGCCGGCCTCGCCGGCCACGCCCGTGCCCTCGCCGTCCGGATCGAGCGTGACGGCGTAGCCGGAGCCGCAAGCCTTCGGTTGCGGCTCCGGCTACGCTCGTGAGTGGGAAACAGTGTTATGGCACTAAATGCCACTCACGGGTGCGTCAGCTCACCTCGCCTGGTCCGCCGTCGGACGACTCCAGCGGCAGCTCGGCGTCTCGCCAACCGCGCATCCCGCCGGCCAGGTCCCGCGCTGGCAATCCCGCCGCACGCAACGCCACGGCGGCTCGCGCTCCCCGACCGCCTGAACGGCAGGTGGTAACGATCGGCATATCGGGTGGCAACGCGGCGGGATCGAGTTCGCCGATCGGCATGTGGACGGCCTCCGGGGCGTGGCCAGCGTCCCATTCGTGCTGCTCGCGGACGTCCACCAGCACGGCGGCGCCCGACGCGATCAGCTTGCGCGCCTCGTCGAGGGTGATGGGCTCGGTGGTGATCTGGTCGGAAGAGCTCACGTTGAAAATCCTCCTCGGCACTGTCTCCAGCGGTACCGGACGTTACCCGCACTCGGTGGTAGCCATACGTGGAAGGCTGCTTATCTAAAAGCGAGGAGGAGCACGGTGCGCATCGGGACGGTTCTGAGCTATAGCGGTGGCTTCGCCGAAACGATTGCGGAGCTGGCCGACTACGAGAAGGCCGGGCTCGACATCGTGTTCGTACCGGAGGCCTACAGCTTCGACGCGGTCAGCCAGCTGGGATTCATCGCCGCGCGCACCGAGCGGGTGCAGATCGCGTCGGGGATCCTGCAGATTTACACCCGCACTCCGGCGCTGACGGCGATGACCGCAGCGGGGCTTGACTACGTCTCCGGCGGTCGGTTCAGTCTGGGCATCGGCGCTTCGGGCCCCCAGGTTATCGAGGGCTTCCACGGGGTGCCCTACACCGCACCGCTGGGTCGCACCCGGGAGTTGGTGGAAATCTGTCGCCAGGTGTGGCGTCGCGAGCGGTTGGAGTATCAGGGCAGGCACTACCAGATCCCGCTTCCCGCGGATCGTGGCACCGGCCTCGGCAGACCGCTCAAGCTGATCAACCACCCGGTGCGGGAACGGATCCCGATCATCATCGCCGCGATCGGGCCGAAGAACGTGGCGATGGCCGCGGAGATCGCCGAGGGCTGGCAGCCGATCTTCTACTTGCCAGAGCGGGCCGCCGAAGTGTGGGGCGATTCGCTGGCTGTGGGACGGGTCAAGCGAGACCCCTCGCTAGGCGATCTTGATGTCGTGGTGACCACCCCGCTGGCCATCACCGACGAGGCACACACCGCTGCCGGGATGCTCGACGCCATCCGTCCGATGATGGCGCTCTACATCGGCGGCATGGGCGCGAAGGGCCGCAATTTCTACCATGACCTGGCCTGCCGCTATGGGTTCGCGGCGGAAGCTCAGGCGATTCAGGATTCCTATCTGGCGGGCCGAAAAGACGACGCAGCCGCTGCGGTGCCTGACGAGCTGGTTCGCCGCAGCTCGCTGATCGGTCCCGCGGGCTACGTCCGTGAGCGGCTGGAGGTGCTGCGCGCCTCGGGCGTCACGACGCTGAACGTGACCCCCATCGCCGGATCTGCCGCCGACCGGGTCCGGCTCATCGAGCGGATCCGGGACTTCGCCGACGATTCGTAGAATCCTGGGCTGGTCAGCCGAGCAGAACGGCGGCCAGCTCGTCGATGAGTTCTTTTCTGGCTCGTGAGGTGCGGGGCAGCGCTCCGGGCGTGGTGAGAGCAAGCTGGGCGTGTCCGAGATACGCGGCGTAGGCGAGCGTCGCCCGCAGGTCTGCGACCGCCGGCGTGAGGCCGGTCTCGCGCAGCAACCGTGAAGAGTGTCGGGGCGGTCGGATCGTACCGAACGACCGTCGGCCCCCCGGGTCGTTCGACCACGGCCTGGATGCCCTGGTGAATGCACAGTGGACAGTGATCGTTGACCACTGTGGACAAGTTCCAGGCAGGCGTGGCACCGTGGGTGGATGCGCGACCTGAACGCCACGTCGGCCGCCCTGCTCGGATTGCTGCACACGGGCCCGATGACCGGTGGCCAATTGGTCGCCGCCGCTGATGAGCGATTCGGGTCGTTCTTCGGGGTCACCCGTAGCCAGGTCTACCGCGAACTGCCCGTGCTCACCGAGGCCGGCCTGCTGCGGCTCGGCAAGAGGGGAGCGCGATCCAGCCAGCAGTACATTCTCACCGCCGCTGGTAAGCGCGCGTTCAAGTCCTGGCTGAACTCCACCTCAGGGTCGGACCATTTGCGCAGTCCGCTGATCTTGCGCCTCGTGCACGCCGGACAGCTCACCGCCAAGCAGCGGGTCAGCCTGATCAGCAGCGCCCGGGCCGTCTACCTCGGTCATCTTGACGAGGCCAGGGCAGACGCGAGAGCTGCCACCAGCCCGTACACCAAGGCCGTCGCGGACTTCACGGTGGCGCACCGGCGCGCGGTGCTCAAGTTGCTCGACGCCATCCCCACGGACTGAGCAGCGGGGCGACTACGCTGGCTCGACGTGAACGCCGACGTCGCCGCCGACCTCAAAGAGCTAGCAGCCACCCTCGCCGGGATCGAGGCTGTACTGGACATCGACCGGATGCGGGCTCAGGTAGCCGAGCTGCAAGAGCAGGCCGGCCGCCCCGACCTGTGGGATGACGTTGACCACGCCCAACAGGTCAACAGCAGGCTGGCCCACCTGCAGGGTGACCTTCGGCGAGTGCTAGGGCTGCGGCAGCGGCTGGACGACGTGGAGGTGCTCTACGAGTTGGCCGAAGAGGGCGCTGACGAGGGCGCTCGCAGCGAGGCTGAGACCGAGCACCACCGGCTGCGCAAGGAGATCGCGTCGCTGGAGATCCGGACTCTACTGGCCGGCGAGTATGACGGGCGCGACGCTCTGGTGACGATCCGTTCGGAGGCCGGCGGGGTGGACGCGGCTGACTGGGCGGAGATGCTGATGCGGATGTACCTGCGGTGGGCCGAACGACACGGTTACCCTACCGAGGTCTACGACATCTCTCCGGCGGAGGAAGCGGGGATCAAGTCGGCGACGTTCGTGGTCAAGGCGCCCTTCGCCTACGGCACGCTGTCGGTCGAGCAGGGCACCCACAGGCTGGTCCGGATCTCACCATTTGACAACCAGGGCCGCCGGCAAACATCCTTCGCCGGCGTCGAGGTGCTTCCGGTGACCGAAACCACCGACCACGTCGATATCCCGGAGAATGAGATTCGTATCGACGTTTTTCGATCTTCCGGACCCGGTGGGCAGAGTGTCAACACTACCGATTCGGCGGTGCGTATCACTCATCTGCCGAGTGGAATCGTGGTGTCCTGCCAGAACGAGAAATCGCAGATCCAGAACAGGGCTGCAGCGATGCGGGTACTGCAGTCCCGGTTGCTGGAGCGCAAGCGCCACGAGCAGCAGGCGGAGATGGACGCGCTCAAGGGCGAGGGCAGCTCGTGGGGCAACCAGATGCGGTCCTACGTGCTACATCCTTACCAGATGGTCAAAGATCTACGGACGGAGTACGAGGTGGGCAACCCTACCGCGGTGCTCGACGGGGACATCGACGCCTTCCTCGAATCCGGTATCCGGTGGCGTCGTCAGGAGGGGGCACGGGTCGCCGGCTGAAACCGGTGGAAATCCGCAGGCGCGCCTTCGCCGTGGCGCCCGGCAAGTACCCGACCTGGATGAGTAGACTCGCCGCTCGTGATCCGACTCGAGCACGTCAGCAAGTCCTACCGGACTTCTACCCGACCCGCTCTCGATGACGTCACAGTCGCGGTGGGAAAGGGAGAGTTCGCGTTTCTCATCGGACCGTCCGGATCGGGGAAGTCCACTTTGTTGCGCCTGTTGCTGCGCGAGGAGGTGGCCAGTGCCGGCGACGTGTACGTGGCGGACCTCAACGTCGGCAGGCTCTCCCAACGTCGCATCCCGCAGCTGCGGCAGCGGGTGGGCTGCGTGTTCCAGGACTTCCGGCTATTGGCCAACAAGACCGTCTCCGAGAACGTCGCCTTCGCTCTGGAGGTGATCGGCAAGCCCCGGCACACCATTCGTAAGGTGGTCCCCGAGGTGCTGGAGCTGGTCGGTTTGGAGGGCAAGGCGGACCGGATGCCGCATGAGCTTTCCGGCGGGGAGCAGCAGCGGGTGGCGATCGCCCGAGCCTTCGTCAACCGGCCGCTGGTGCTGCTGGCCGACGAACCCACCGGGAACCTGGACCGCGACATCAGCCACGAGATCATGCTGCTGCTGGAAAGGATCAATCGAACCGGTACCACGGTACTGATGGCCACCCACGACCACACGATCGTGGACTCCATGCGCCGCCGCGTCGTCGAACTCCATCTCGGACAAGTGGTCCGGGACGAGAGCCGCGGCGTCTACGGAGTCAGCCGCTGAGACCTGCTCTGAGCCCACCGTCCCCGACCCGAGGAATGTCCACTTCCCATGCGCGCCAGCTTCGTGTTCAGCGAGGTCGTCACCGGCCTGCGCCGCAACGTCACGATGACCGTGGCGATGATCCTGACCACGGCGATCTCACTCGGCCTGCTCGGCGGGGGTCTGCTCGTGGTCCGCACCATCGACCGGATGCAGCAGGACTACTACCAGCGCGTCGAGACCGTGGTGTATCTCAGCGCCGACATCAGCGCGAACGATCCCGGCTGCACGTCGAGTACCTGCTCTGCCCTGCGCGGGCAGTTGGAATCCGCTCCCGGCGTGCAGACGGTGATATTCGAGAGCAGGCAGGCCGCCTTCGCGCGGTTCCAGCGGATCTTCCAGGGTCAGCCGGAGCTGCTGCAGCTGGCCCGGCCCGAGGCGCTCCCAGCGTCGCTGCGAGTTCAGCTGTCCGATCCGGCACGGTTTCCCTCCATCGCTAAGGCGTTTACCGGCCGCCCCGGCGTGGATCGGGTCACCGACCAGGGCGAGTACCTACGGCAGCTGTTCCGGGCCCTGGACGGGTTGCGCAACGCCACTTTTGTGATCGCGCTGATCCAGGCTCTCGCGGCGCTGCTGCTGATCTCCAACACGATCCAGATCTCGGCGTTCACCCGGCGCGCAGAGGTCGGCGTCATGCGCCTGACCGGCGCTTCCCGCTGGTACACCCAGCTGCCGTTCCTCCTTGAGGCGGTGGTTGCCGGCGTGGTCGGGGGAGTACTGGCGATCGTCGGCCTGGTGATCGGCAAGGTCGCCTTCGTAGACCGGGTGTTGGCTGGCGTTTTCGAGGCGGCGATCGTGCCGCGGATCGGCTACGCGGACATCTTCTCGGTTGCGCCAGTCCTGCTGTTGGTGGGCTCCGTGGTCGCCGCACTGACCGGATACCTGACGCTACGGCTCTACGTACGGACATGATGCACTGCGCGTTTGTGGGTGGCGAGGAAAGCTATAGCTCGCATCTCCACTCACAAGGCACCCGAAGGGCGCCATGAAAGAACACGGTCGCAAGGTGATCGCCTCGAACCGGCGGGCTCGGCATGATTACGAGATCTTGGACACCTACGAGGCGGGCATCGTGCTTACCGGCACGGAAGTGAAGTCGCTACGTGCCGGCCGCGCCTCTCTGACCGACGCCTTCGCCAGCGTCGATGACGGTGAGGTGTGGCTCCGCAACCTGCACATCCCGGAATACACGCAAGGCAGCTGGACCAACCACGAGCCCCGGCGGACCCGCAAGTTGCTGCTGCACCGCAAGGAGATCCTCCGGCTGATCGGCAAGACCAGGGAGAGTGGGCTGGCGCTGGTGCCGTTGTCGATGTACTTCTCCGACGGCAAGGTCAAGGTGGAGATCGCGCTGGGCCGCGGCAAGCGGTCCTACGATAAGCGCGCTGACCTGGCCAAGCGTGACGCGAACCGCGAGGTGGCGCGAGTTTTGGGGCGGCGCGCCAAGGGCATGGGGTAAGTGAGCCGCGACCCGGTGACCGCGCCGCCCGTCGATGACGCCGATGTCGCGGCGTGGGCGGCCGCGCTGGGGCTGGACGGGCTGATCGACCTGCACGTGCACTTCCTGCCCGATCAGGTGATGGCCAAGGTGTGGGCCTTCTTCGACCAGGCTGCAGAGCGCTACGGCACTCCCTGGCCGGTGCACTACCGGCTGCCCCAGGACGATCGCGTCGCGGTGCTGCGGGCCATGCACGTGCGGGCGTTCGCGCCGCTGGTCTACCCGCATAAACCAGGCATGGCGGACTGGCTCAACGGCTGGGTCGCCGAATTCGCCGCCGCGGTGCCGGAGGCCGTGCTCACAGCAACGCTCTATCCCGAACCGGGTGTTGTCGAATACCTGGCGCGAGCGCTGGCAGCTGGCGCGCGTTGCGTCAAGGTGCATGTGCAGGTAGGTGGCTTCGACCCGCGGGACTCACTGCTCGACGGGGCGTGGGGTTTACTGACTGAAGCGGGCGTCCCGGTTGTCGTGCATTGCGGGCACGGACCGGGCGCCGCCGGGCCCTACACCGGTCTGGATATATTCGGTGAGGTGCTCGCTGCTCATCCCCAGCTCGTCGCGGTACTGGCGCACGCCGGGCTGCCCGACTACGGCGATGCGCTGAATCTGGTGCGGCGTTATCCCAGGGTGCACCTAGATACGACCATGGTCGGGGTGCCCTTTGCCGAGGCAGTAGCCCCATTGCCGTCGGACTGGACTGCACAATTGGTCGACGTGGCCGACCGGATCGCGTTGGGCACCGATTTCCCGAACATCCCCTACGACTACGCGACCCAGCTGCGGGCCGTGGCGGGCTGGGCGGCCGCCGACGACCGGCTGGGTGTCGCTTTCCTGCGCGCGGTGGTGCACGACACGCCTGCTCGGTTACTGCAGCTCGGCGCTGCTGGGCATCGGGGATGAAGATCGGACGTCCAGGCGTTACTCTAGGATGGTTAAGCAGCCCGACAAGGGGGTGAACGGTTTCGACTCTGGACGTTAAGTCAGTGGGAAGCGTGCCGGTGCAGGCGAGAGACCACCGTAAGCGTCATCGCACACCAATAAGCGCCGACTCTAGTCAGCGCCAGTTCGCCCTCGCCGCCTGAGCGAGTAGCGACTGTGTCGGACCGGGGGTGTCCCCGCCCCGGACCCCGGCACCAGTAAGGGGACTCACCGCCAGGCCCGGTCGCGGGGTCTGGATGGGACACCTACAGCGACTGGGATCGTCACACCGGCTGGTCCGCGTGACCGGTGGATCCGAGTAGAGGCTTAGTGGACTGCGCACGGAGAAGCCCTGACGAGGCGACGGAGGACCCGGGTTCGATTCCCGGCACCTCCACCGACGAGTGCCCAGGTCTCTGACCTGGGCACTCGTGTTTCTCCGGTGTGCGAGTCCCTTCTCCTTGCCGCTACGGAAGAGAGTCGCGATCCGCATCTCGCTCGCGCCGCATGAGCGGACGACGTCCGCTCATGCCGACGAGGGTGTGAGCTTAATCGGAGTCGATCTTGCGGGGTGTCGGGGTGGCGCCTTGGGCTATTGAGCGGCAGGTGGCTTTTGTGGAAGGTCCTATGCTTGCCGGTTAGCGATGTTGCGGCGGGTGATGAGGGTTCCA
>JAODNG010000028.1 GCA_025465385.1 Pseudonocardiales bacterium | reverse complement strand
ACCCCCATCGGAGACGTCGAGCAGGTACGCGCTCGCGGTCGGGCCGAGCGTGCTGGCCAACTGTGCGGTGCGCTCAGCGGACTGCTGGTCGATGTCGGTGGCCACCACCTCAGCGCCGTGCTCGGCGAACTCCAGCGCGGTGGCCCGGCCGATGCCGCTGCCCGCGCCGGTGATCACTACGAGGGTGTCGTCGAACCGCTTTCGTTCCGGGCCACTTCGGCGGGCGCGGCGCAGGGCACGGGCTTCTGGTCCACCTTCCGCGTGGTCGATCAGTTCGCTCGTGCAGCGCGCCACAGTGCTGGGCTGGGTGCGCGGTAGCCAATGACCGCCGGGAAGCTCGCGAACGGCGAGGTTGGATACCCAACGCCGGATGTCAGTCTGGAGGGACCGGGAGACGAACGGATCACGCTGGGGCGCAAGGACCTGCACCGGGATGTCGGTGTGCCGGGGACCGGGTTTCGCCAGCCGGGGAAACATGTTCGCCCGGTAGAGTTGAACTCCGTTCACCGCGTCGGTGACAGCGGGCGTTGTGGCGCCGTCGGCTAGGGCCAGCGCGTGCTGGGCGAGTCCGCTACGCCAGGCCAGCTCCGGAAGCAGCGGCAGCTGGAAGAATGTGATGTACCAGCTCGACACCAGTTGACTGATCAACTCACGAAGTGCTCGCGGCGTCGGCCCGCGCAGCCGCGCCCAGAACCAATGCCCCGTATGGTCCAGACACGGCCCGGATATCGACGTGTAGGAGCAGATCCGCCCATCCAGCCACGGCCCGGTCAGGGCATGCCAGGCCTGGACCGCTCCCCAGTCGTGGGCCAGCAGATGCACCGGACGGTCTGGGCTGACCGCGTTGATCACCGCGGCCAGGTC
The DNA here is from genome assembly GCA_025465385.1 of Pseudonocardiales bacterium. GTDB lineage: Bacteria > Actinomycetota > Actinomycetes > Mycobacteriales > Pseudonocardiaceae. The sequence goes on along the minus strand of JAODNG010000028.1, from coordinate 3,597 downwards.
CTGGGCAAGCTGATCAAGCCGGTAGGCCTCGCGGCCGCGAGGCTTTCCGGACTCGCCGGCCCCCCGGACGTCGTAGCTCACGACGTGGTAGCGCGGCGCCAGTTCGGTGGCAACGCCGTCCCACAGGGTGTGATCATCGGGATAGCCGTGCACGCACACCACCGTGGGCGCGCCGTGCTGTCCCGACTCGTGCACCCGCAGCCGCACACCATCGGCGCCTGTCACATCGCTGGTCATCACGCGGCCGCCGTTCGCTGCCAGCGGCGCACGTGTGGAAGATCGTCATCGAGCCAGTAGGCACTACCGCTGCTGGTGACCACCAGAATCTCCTCAAACTTCACTCCGACGTCGCGAAAAGCGATATGTGGTTCCACGGCCCACAAACCCGGAGTCGCCGGATGGTCGGAGATCGCCCCGTCGGCCCACAGCGGCGAGCGGTGGTGCATCCGCTCGACGATCAGGTCACCGACCAAGGTCTGCAGCGATCGGATGCCGAAGCCGGCCGCGATGGATCTCGGCAGCCGGGAGTGCACCTTGCTGATCTGGTGCCCGATGACCCGCCCGGGGTAGACGCGGTGCCGGTTGTCGTAACCCTGCCGGCCTATCAGTGCATCGACGTCGCGATAGATCTGGCGCAGCGGCACACCCTCGTTGACTTTCGCGACTATCAGCGCCCGGTGCTCGGCCAGATCGTCCATCAGCTGCTCGAATATCCGGTTGGTGCCCAGGCAGCCCGCGTAACCGATGTCAGCCATGTAGCCGTCCAGCACCGGCGCGCAATCCAGGATGAACGGCATGTTCTCCGTCAGCTTGCGGGCGGTGGGGAAGAAGTGCAGGGGAGTCCGGAAACCGCGAAACGCGGTGCGGTCCCCAAACCACGCGAACGGTGTGTGGAACCAGTCCTGAACTCCCCGCTTGATCAGGTACTCGCGAAGGCGGCGAGCGGCTTGCCTCTCGGTGACGCCTGGCTCCAGCGTGTGTGCGACCGCCTGCGCGGCGACATAAGCCAGCTGCTGTAACTCGCGGAACTTCACGAGATCAGCGGGATCAGCCACCGTTTTAGCTGCCATCTGCCGCCTCCCTGGTTGCTTCCTACCCCACAGTAGGAACGTCCTACGCCATGGTAGATTTGTCAAGGTGGCAAATCGGAAGGTGGCGTCGATGGCAGCCGGTCGGGCGGCGCGTTCCGGACGCGCCCGGGCCGCCCATCTCGGGCCCGAACGTCGGCGGCCGCTGATCCTCGACGCAGCGTTGGAAGTCTACGTCGAGCGCGGCTATCGAGGTACGTCGATGCAGGCAGTGGCCGATGCGGCAGGCGTGACGAAGCCGGTGATCTACGAGTGCTACCCGAACAAAGACGAGTTGCTCCTTGCGCTGCTCGACCGCGAGGAGCGTCGCCTGATGGACGCGATCTCCGAGTCGTTGCCGAGCAATTTGGTCTCCGACAATGTTGAGGCCGTACTGGCTGCGGGGTTCACGGCCTTCCTCGCCGGGGTTGGTCATGCACCGAACTCATGGCGGGTCGTTTTCGACTCGGGCTGGGGTTCCGATTCTGTGGTCGCCGCTCGGGTGCGCCGCGTCCGCGACATGGTGGTAGGCCAGTTACGCGAGCTGGTGCGTCAGTCCATGATGGTGGCCCAGATCGACGACATCGACCGCAAGGCACCCGTCGTCGCTGAGGTGATCGCCACGGTCGCCGAGTCATGTGCGCGCATGCTCGTGCTGGAGCACTACCCGTGGACTGCTGCGGAGCTGGCAACCTACGTCGCCCGCCTGCTCGCCCGCGGTCTCCGCCCCGTCTGAAATTCGCCTGCCTGACCTCTCCGAGCGGGCTGAGCCACAGCGAAAACGGACCCGCAGGCCGCGCTGGCACATGCCGACCGGCTCGGGCGCAGGGTCACCGACCGGTCCCGGTGGTACGGCCGGTTCTTGGTGGTCTTCGGGATAGCGGTGCTGATCATCACCCCGCTGTGGGGGCTGCTCACGGGTGGCGCAGCAGCCGGGGTGCTCAACGTTGCGTGGGTCGCTTTCGTCATCGTGATCTATCCAGCGGTGCTGATTCCCGGGTTCATCTTCTTCGCGCACAACCCGGCATGGTGGATCCCTGGCGGCCTGGCGGCCGCGGCGCCGTTCTACCTCGGCGCCTGCTGGGAGCGTCGCCAATGAGCACTCACCCCCGGCACAGGCTGGATGAGGTGGTCCACGCTCCGGTACGGTTTTCGATCATGGCGACGCTGGCCGCGGCGGACAAGGCGGAGTTCAGCTTCGTCCGCGACACTGTGGAAGTCAGTGACTCGGTACTCTCCCGGCAGGTGTCCACCCTGGAGGCGGCCGGCTACGTGAAGGTCACCAAGGGCTAGGTCGGCAAACGGCCCCGCACCTGGCTCTCGCTGACCAGGGACGGCCGCGAAGCCTTTATCGCCCACGTGGGCGCACTGCAGGCCATCGCGTCGGCGGCAGTATCTGATCGAAGATAGACCGCTCGCCAGTCGACCGCCGCGTGATGAGGAAGGTCGCCCGCATGCGTCGAATCCGGGTAGCGCTGGCCATGGTCGTCACCGTCGCCGCGTTGGTCACTGTGCTGGGTTGTTCCGCGGCCGTGTCGCCGACCGCCGACAATGCCGGCCAGGCGAGTCCCCTGATGACGCTGAGCGATGTCGCCGCGCAGCGGGTGCAGCTCGCCGACACCGTCGCCGCCGCGAAGTGGGGGACCGACACCCCGATCGACGATCCGGTGCGGGAGAACGCCGTGCTCGACGCCGTAGCCGCCAAGTCGGCGCAGCTAGGCATCGATCCGAAAGCCTCGCGAGCGGTCCCAGGCCCGATCTGAGTCAGGTCCGGCCGATCCTGGATCGCATCACCGATCAGTTGCTCGCCGAACTCAAGGCGACTCAGCAGTTCAGGGTCAACCCTTCGTGTACCGCTCAGCTGACCGGGGCACGTAACCGCGTTGAGCGCGCCCGACACCTCGACCCGCTGCATGAGGACGCCTTTGCCCGCGCGCTGACCTCAATCTGTTGCTAACCGGACGAGCGATCGAAGATCGGAGCGCCGCATCCGCTTTCCGTACCACACACCCCATGTCATGAGCAGAGTGAACGCCACCACCTGGAGCACCGTCGAGAGGGTGTCAGCCGGCCAGCGCGCGCAGCCGGCGCAGCACTTCTGGAGCGCCGAGTACTTGGGCGATGGCATGTAGGTCGGGGCTGCGGGTGGAGCCGGTGAGGGCAACGCGGATGAGCTGGGATGCTTCGCGAATCGAGCCGGGGTAGGCGCCCGGGTTTTTCTTGTATTCCTTGGCGTTGGACGCGAAGCCGTGTTTTGCGGCGAGTTCGCGGATCTGGTTGAACCATTCCTGTGGGTCATCCAGATGTTGGTAGCCGTCCGCTAAGTCATGGGCGAAGTTCGCCGCGATGGTGGCGTCCACACCGAGCGGGGTGAGGCGTTCATCCGTAGGACCGGACAGTGGGGCGAACAGTTCCGGGAAAAAGAATCCGTAGGCAGCCCGAAAGTCCGACCACTTGCGCAGGTCCTTACGGGGGTTGTCGACACCATCGCGTTCCACGGTGAGGGCGCGCAGGGCGAGATCGTGCTCGG
>JAODNG010000027.1 GCA_025465385.1 Pseudonocardiales bacterium | reverse complement strand
ACCAGCGTGTGTAACATCCGGCTGGCCAGGTAGCGCCCGCGGTGCCTGGCATCGACTGCGACCTGCCACACCATGACCGTGTCCGTCGCCTGCGGGCGCAGGAAGCCGGTGACGAAACCGACCACATTCCCGTCCACCTTCGCCACCACCGAGGTGCCAGCGAAGTCACGGCACCACAGCAGGTAGGCGTAGCTTGAGTTGAGATCGAGCACCCGGGAGTCCCTGGTCAGCCGCCACAGGTGGGGGCCGTCGGCGCGGCCCGGCTCAACGAGGGAGACACCGGCCGCATCGACGTCGGTGCCGACGCGGTGTGACAGTTCGGCTGGTCGAAACATGTAACTCAAAAGTAACACGATCTACACAGCCCCGCAGGGCCTCAGTCAGCCAGTCAACTCAACCTCACCTGCACGGGGTCTTTGTCGGGGCGCAGGCCGCGCCAGGCGGCGTGCCGCAGCCGGCGGTCCGGGGTCAGCGTCCGGTACTCGACCTCGCCGACGAGCTGGGGGCGGACCCAGTGCGTCCGTCGGGCGTGCTCGCGGGGCACCGGCTCGTCGAACGGGCTACTCGGTTGTTCCAGGTCAGCGAGGCGTACCAGCAGGTCGTCGAGCATCTGATCGGTGAAGCCGGTACCGACATCCCCGAGATACCGCAGCCGGTCATGGTCGTCGTAGGCCCCTAGCAGTAGCGCGCCCAGGGTGCCGGCCCGGTGCCCGTGCCCGGTCGTCCAACCACCGACGACGACCTCTTGGGTACACCACAACGCCGTCTTCATCCACGCCGGCGAGCGGCGACCGGGCTCATAGCGCGAGGCCAGGCGTTTGGCGACGACGCCTTCCAGACCATGCAGGCGCGCCACCTCGAGCAGCTGACGGCCGTCGACGTCGGTGTACTGCGGCGGCACCCGGACCAGCGGTGAGACACCGTCGACGGCCAGCTCCGCGAGCAGCTCCCGGCGCTGCTGGTAGCTCCGCGACAGCAGCCTACGGCCGTCGAGGTCGAGCAGGTCGAAGACGTAGTAGGAGATCGGGATGCGGTCCACCAACCACGAGCTCGGCTCGCGGACGTGCATGCGCTGCTGAAGCAACGCGAAATTCGGGCGCCCAGCCTTGTCCAGCGTCACGATCTCTCCGTCGAGCAGCACTGGTCGACCCCCCACCAGATCGCTGAGCACGGCCAGCTCGGGATACCCACCGGTGATGTCGTTGCCATTGCGACTGTAGAGCCCCACCTGATCGCCGGCGGCCGCGGCGACGGCGCGCACGCCATCCCACTTGAACTCGAAGGCCCAGCCTGGACCCGACGGTGGCTCGCCGGCCGTCGCCAGCATCGGCGCCACCGGCTCGGGCAGCTCAGACCGGGTTGTCGTCATCACCTCACAGCCTGCCCGTTTGGATCCGCATCTGCGCGAGCAGTTGACGGTTGCGCTCAGCGAGTAGATCATCGCACCAGGCAAAGGGGAGGACCGCCGATGATCTCGCCCCGACAGCGATGAGAGTTCTGCGCCGATGCCTCCAGTGAGCGGTCCGCTCGCGGGCGCCGGCAGTCCGCGGCGGCGGGAGCAGGAGCGCGCGTTGGGCCGCCGGGTTGGGTCGTGGCTGGTGTGGTGGGTCCTTCTCATGGCGATGTGGATAGCTCTGGACTATTCGTTCGATATCGCCGAATTACTCGTGGGAGCTGGGGTCGCCGCGGCAGGGGCTTTCGCGGCCGAGCTGGTCGGACATCAGACCGATTCGCATTTCCGCGTCCATATCAGATGGTTCACCGCGATGCTGGGTCTGCCCGGTCAGATGATACGCGACACCGTCATTGTGTTTGCGGCCTTGGGGCGATTTCTGATTCGTGGGGAGCAGCCGGCCAGCGGATTCGTGGAGGTGCCCAAGGCGTGGGGCGATGAGTCACCGGTGGGGGTCAGCCGGCGGGTGCTGCTTGTGGCGGGCACCTCCGTGGCGCCTAACACCTTTGTGCTCGGGATGGACCGAGAGCGTGACGTCATGGTGGTCCACCACCTGGTGCTGCCGGCTCGACGAGCAGCTCGATGAACAGCTTCGTGGCCGCCGCGATCGGCATGCTGCTGGGGGTGATCCCGTTGGGAATCGTCGCGTGGCGGGGCACGGTGATGGAAGCGGTGGTGGCCTATGAGGCCATCAGCTCCATCATCGTCATGGTTCTGGTGCTCTTACCTCAGGGCTTCGGGCGTTCCGCGGAGTTCGAGTTACCCGTTCTACTGGCCGTGCTTCTATTAGGCAGTGGGCTGGTCTTCGTGCGGTCATTGGAACGTTGGCTATGACCGGCAGAGATGTCGCTGCTGACGTCCTTCTTTGTCTGGCGGTGGCCGTTGTGTTGGCTTCGTCGCTAGGGGTCCTGGTGATGCGAGACGTGTACCAGAAGCTGCATTTCGTGACCCCGGTCAGCCTCATCGCCCCCGCCTTGGTGGCCGTGGCCGTCGTCGTGCAACAGGGCTTTTCCGAGAACACCGTCGAAACCTGGCTGGCGCTGTTGTTCCTCATCGTCGCCGGCCCGTTCCTGACCCATGCCACCATCCGCGCGGCCCGCATCCGGGAAACCGGGGACTGGCGCCTGAGAAGAGGCGACGGCGCACCATGATGACCGCATTGCAGGTGACCATCCTGGTGCTAGTGGCCGCCGGAGCGACGGCCGTGGTGCTCATCCGAGACCCAGTCCGTCAGGTGGTGTCGCTCAGTATCTACGGGCTACTGCTGGCCGTGCTGTTCATGGCGTTCCAGGCCCCGGATGTGACCCTGTCCGAGCTGACGGTCGGCGCGGTGGCGCTACCGCTGCTGCTGCTCTTGACGCTGGCCAAGGTCAGGAAACAAGAGGAATGACGCCGAGCCAGCGCCGATGGGTCTTCCTCGTGGCAGGAGGCGGGTTCCTCGCCTTCTACCTGTGGGGACTGGTCGGGCTGCCCGGGTTCGGCCATTATCCGGGGCCTTATGGCGACATTATCAACGCCATCGCGGTATCCCAGACTCATGCCACCGCCGTGGTGTCGGCGGTGAACTTCGAATACCGGGCCTTCGACACGTTGGGCGAGGAGTTCATCCTGTTCACCGCCGCCACCGGGGTGGCGACCGTGCTGCGTCACCTGCGCGAGGAGCGGGACACCTCCGCGATGGACGAGGCCATGAACCGGGACGTGCCGGCCACCAGTGACGCCATCCGAATGGTGACGCTGGCCTTCATCGGCCCCACCATCGTGGTCGGCTGGTATCTGACCTCGCACGCCCAGACCAGCCCGTCGGGTGGGTTCCAAGGCGGCATCGTGTTGGCCACCGCGTTCGTCCTCGTGTACCTGGCGGGCCAGTTCATCGTCTTCAAGCGGCTGAGCCCCGTTGCGCTCACCGATGCCATCGAGGCGATTGGAGCCGGCAGCTTCGCCGCTGTCGGAATCGCCGCTCTCGCGCTGGGTGCCGCTTATCTGTCTAATATCCTGCCGCTGGGCAGCACGCCGGGAGCGGTGAACTCCGCCGGCACCATCCCGCTGATCAGCTTCTTCGTCGGCATCGAAGTGTCCGCGGCCTTCATCCTCATCATCGGCGAGTTGCTCGAGCAGACCCTCATCGTCCGGGAAGGGAACCGGTAGATGAGCATATTTCCCTTCATCGTGGTGGCCTGGGTGTTGGCCGTCGGGCTCTACGGCATCATCACCAGCCGTCATCTGGTCCACCAGATCGTCTGCTTGATCGTGGTCCAGTCCTCCACCTACATCCTCCTTCTCGGCGTGGGTTACAGGACCGGGGCGGTGGCGCCCTACTTCTACGACATCCCGCCGAACACTCCCGCTGTGGACCCGGTCGTGCAGGCCCTTGCCCTCACCGACGTGGTAGTCGAAGCCGCCGTGACTGCGCTGCTGCTGGCCTTCGCTGTGCAAGCCCACAAGCGGTTCGGGACGCTCGATCCCGAAGAGCTCCGGCAGCTCCAGGGTTGAGCGTGGACTCGCTCCTGCCGCTGGCTGTGGCCATCCCGCTGCTGGGAGCCGCCGGCATCTCCGCATTGACTCCGCTGTTCGGCAACCGGCGACGCGTCCTCGACGCGGTGGCCATCCTCACCGCCGCCGCCGTCACCGGCCTGCTCGTGACCATCATGCTCAGCACCGCGGACGGCCAGCGGGTGTACTGGTTCGCCGGTTTCACCCCGTCGCACGGGGTGGCGCTGGGCATCGACTTCGCCGTCGACCAGCTCAACTCAGGCCTGGCCGCGCTGACCGCCACGCTGGTCACCGCGGCGCTGATGTTCTCCTGGCGCTACTTCGAGCGGGTAGCCAGCTACTACCACGCCCTGATGCTGGTCTTCCTGGCTGGAATGGTCGGCTTCTGCCTGACAGGGGACGTGTTCAACCTGTTCGTGTGGTTCGAGCTGATGGGGGTGGCCGCCTACGCCCTCACCGCCTACCGCCCCGAAGAGCGCGGCCCCATCCAGGGAGCGCTCAACTTCGCCATCACCAACAGCGTGGGCGCCTATTTCTCGCTGTCCGGCATCGGCCTGATCTACGGCCGCACCGGCGCGCTGAACATGGCCCAGATCGGTCAGGCCATCACCGGCCACCGCCCGGACGGCCTGGTGGTGGTGGCATTCGTTCTCATCCTGATGGGCCTGCTCACCAAGGCCTCCATCGTGCCGTTCCACTTCTGGCTCGCCGACGCCCACGCCGTCGCACCCACCCCGGTCTGCGTGCTGTTCTCCGGGGTGATGGTCGAGCTCGGTCTCTACGGCATCGCCCGGGTCTACTGGTCGATGTTCGGTGCCGGCCTCGGCCACCAAGGTGCCATCACCGCCGTGCTCTTGGCGCTGGGAACCGCCACCGCCGTCGTCGGTGCGCTGTTCTGCTTCCGTCAGCGCCACCTCAAGCGCCTGCTGGCCTTCTCCACGATCAACCACGCCGGCCTGTTCCTGATCGGCATCGCTCTGCTCACTCCACTGGGACTGACCGGCGCGGCCGTTTACGTGATCGGCCACGGGCTGGTCAAGGCCGCGTTGTTTTTGTGCGTGGGCATCGTCTTGCATCGACTGAGGTCGGTCAACGAGACCACCCTGCACGGCCGTGGCCGGCGGCTGCCAGTCACCGGCGTGGTATTCGGCCTGGCCGCGCTGGCGCTGGCCGACCTGCCGCCGTTCGCGCTGTACCTCGGGGCGGGCTGGATCGGGCAAAGCGGCGACGCCCGCGAGTTGCCCTGGATCACCGCAGTGATCGTGACCACCTCGGTTCTGGTGGGCGCGGCTGTGCTCCGGGTCGCCGGCGGTGTCTTCTATGGGCTCGGCGACCCTCCCTCGGAGGAGCCCGCGATGGCCGAGGAAGCCTCCGAGGAGTCTTCGGAGACCGACACAGCCAAGAGCCGCACCCCGCTTTCCATGATCGTCCCACCGATCGCGCTGGTGGCTCTCGCGCTCGCAGTAGGGCTGCTCCCACACCTGGGAGAGCTGGCCCAGGATGGCGCTGTCCGGTTCCAGGACCAGGCGGCTTACAACGCCACCGTCCTTGCCGGTGCCCACATCGCCCACCCGACGGCTCTGCTGGGACCTGAGGACACTAGCGTCACGACCACCGACGTGGTGACCGGCGTGGGTACTGCCGTCGCCAGTCTCGTACTAGCTTTGATGGCCCTCTACTGGCGACGCCTGCCCGTTCTGCGCCGGGGGTTCGAGCCCGGAACCGGGCTGGTGGGACCGATCCGGCGATTCCAGAGCGGGGTGGTCAACGACTACGTGACCTGGATGGTGGTGGGGCTAGCCTGCATCGGTGGGGCGCTCGCCTTCGCTATCCGCTGAACCGATGGCGCCCGGGGCAGTGAGTGCGGCGCGTAAGGCCCCGAACACGTCGATTTCCCGGGATAACCGCAACGAGTCCGGGCACGGCGGCTGTATCCAGGTGATCGGGCCCTGTGAGGTCATGGTGGGTGGCAGTGTCAGCGCGCCGGTGACCTCATGCACGCTAGGCGGCCACGGCAGCATGCCCTCATACCTCTCCCCTACGAGCACGATGTGGTGCTCAGGAGAGTCAGGATGGGCCAGCACCGCCGGAGCGCAGCGGCGCGCGGTGAGGATCTGAGTTAGTTCTGCGCTCAGGGAGATTGGGATCGCAATGGCCGACGCCTCGCACTCCAGACTCAGTCGTATTTGATCACAGCGCTCGGTAACCGGCCAGCCCCACGCCTCGTAAGCCGCACTGTCCACGTGATCAGCGCCTCCACTATCGGGCCCGTCCGGACTGTCCACGGGGGACGGCTGCCGCACCGCCGCCGGAGCCAAAGCGCTCACGTGGTGGATAACGCACTCGTTACAGGGCATGCCTGCGCCGAGGGGGACGGCCTCAACCGCGTCAAGACTCATCAGCGAGCCGCACAACGTGTCGACCATGCCGGCCGCGCATCGGTCCCGCAGCGAAACCAGGTGCACGGTGCGGGCGGTCTGGCCGGTCACACCGGCTCGGTAGCGAACCAGCATCACTGACCGGTCCGCCATAACCGCCGCACCGGCACCCGACTCCCCCCGCCGGTTGGTATAACTCACCGCGCCACCCTCGTTGAGGGAGGACGCAGCCGTCTCCAGTGCAACATCACCGCCTCTAAACCCTGACTCAGCAGGTGAGATCGTCGAGCTCACCGTCTTTGGCGCCGGCTAAGAAGGCAGCCATCTCGTCGCGGGTGAAAATCAAGGCTGGACCACTTGGGTGGCGGGAGTTGCGCACCGCCACGTCGCCGCTATTCAGCGCCGCAGCCTCTACGCAGTTGCCGAGTTGACCGCTGTGCCGACTCTTCCGCCACGTCACTCCGGCAAGGTCTGCGGCCGACATGCCGTTGCACACCAACTGAGACATAGCGTGATCCTCCGTCAGGTAGTGCGCCTGCACGTGCATGAGGGAGAAACTACCGCCTGCAGCTGCAGGCGTCAATGCACGTGCATGTGCGCGAGCCGCCAACGAGCGTGCAAGAGGCTATAGCCTGATGAAGCCTGGTTACAGCGGGCCGGACCCATCGCGGCTCCGACGGCACCCGCGGTTTAGGGCGCGCGGCCACCCTTCTAGGCTCAGCTCAGTCCAGATCCGAAGCGCAACGTTTGTGAGGCTCTTGATGCCCGGTACCGACGCCCTATCCGAGGATGCCGTACCTGCCTATATCGACACGACTAAGGCGAGCATCGCCCGGGTCTACGACGCGTTCCTCAACGGTAAAGA
>JAODNG010000011.1 GCA_025465385.1 Pseudonocardiales bacterium | reverse complement strand
GCCTACATTTGGACTTGGCCGTTGGTGTTATTGGGCCAGTTCGCGGTGGCTCTCGTCTTTGCCGAGCTGTCCGCTAAATACCCGATCGCGGGTGCGATTTATCAATGGTCTCGGCGGGTGTCCAATGACCCACTCGGGTGGCTGGCAGGGTGGTTGATGCTAATCGGCTACATCGTCAGCGTGGCTGCTATCGCGGTGGCGTTGCAGACTGTTCTGCCGGAGGTGTGGTCGGGCTTCCAATTCGTGGGCAGCAACTCCGACCCGTTGTCGCCTGACGGTGCGCTCAACGCGATCGTGCTCGGCACGCTGTGCATCGCGATCTGCACCGCGATCGCCTCGTTCGGCGTGACTATGATGGCATTCATCACCCGGATCGGAGTCACCTTCGAGATCGTCGGGGTTATCGCCCTGATCGGGCTGCTGTTCTCGCACACCGAGCGCGGCCCGAGTGTTGTTTTTCAAACCGATGGAGTGCAGGGCAACGGGTCCTACCTGTGGCCGTTTATGGCATCGATGTTGATGGCGGCGTATGTTTTTTACGGCTTCGACAGCGCCGCGGAACTGTCCGAGGAGACTAACGACCCGCGGCGCACCGCGCCGAGGGCCATCACCCGCTGCATGCTCGTCTCCTCGGTCGGCGGTGGGCTGCTCATCTTGGGGACGTTGATGGCGGCCCCGGACATCCTCTCCCCGGACCTCGCAGCCAAAGGCATCTCCTACGTGATCACCTCGCAACTCGGGGAAGGTCTCGGTAAGGTCATCTTGGCCGTCGTCGCCATCTCGATCTTCTCGGCGGCGTTGGCGATTTCGGCCTCGGCGACCCGGGTGATGTTCAGCATGGCCCGCGACGGACGCCTGCCATTCGCCCGTCAGCTCGCGAAGGTGTCCCCGCGCACGCACACCCCACTGCTGCCAGGCATCGCGGTTGGCGCACTGTCCATAGCCGTGTTGTTGCTCAACCTCGGCAGCTCCAGCGTCCTGACCTCAGTCACCAGCGTATCGGTGGTGATCGTCTATCTGGCCTACCTACTCGTCACCGTCCCGCTGCTGATCAAGCGGTTACGCGGGCTTGCCCCGACCACTGAACCCGGCTACTGGTCACTCGGCCGATGGGGGCTGCCGATCAACATCGTGGCCGTGGTCTTCGGTGCATTCCTTATGGTCGACGCCGGCTGGCCCAGGGCAGCGGTCTACGACCTCGCCGGCGGACACTGGTACCTGCAATACCTCGCCCCTCTGTTCATCACAGCCGCCCTCGGTGTCGGCGCGCTGGCCTACCACACCATGCAACGCCAACAACAACGGTGAACGAGCGGGCGGGACGCCGCAATCCCACAAGACGGAATGTTGTTAAGCATGGGCGAGATGGCAGCCGCAGCGAAGATCCGGCGTCTGGAGGAGATGACATTGGCCGCTAAGGCTGGCAAGTCGAAAGAGGTCGCCCAAGACCGTGACCGGCGGTTGCCGCGCGCGGTCTACGAGCGCGAGTTGTTCCGGCTGCAGGCGGAGCTGGTCATGTTGCAGGAGTGGGTGCGCGCGGAAGGCGCACGAGTCGTTGTCGTCTTCGAGGGACGTGATGCCGCCGGCAAGGGGAGCACCATAAAACGGGTCACCGAGTACCTCAACCCGCGTGTCGCACGCATCGTGGCGCTGCCCGCGCCCACCGAGCGGCAACGCACACAATGGTACTTCCAGCGTTACATGGAGCACCTGCCGGCGGCGGGCGAGATCGTGCTGTTCGACCGAAGCTGGTACAACCGTGCCGGAGTGGAAAGGGTCATGGGATTCTGCACCGCTGAGGAATACCGGCGGTTCCTGCACCAGTGCCCGATCTTCGAGCGGCTGCTCGTCGAAGACGAGATCATATTACGCAAGTACTGGTTCTCGGTCAGCGACACAGAGCAGGAGCGCCGTTTCGGGGCCAGGCTGCAAGACCCGATGCGGCGCTGGAAACTGTCCCCGATGGACATGGAGTCGATCACCCGGTGGGAAGACTACTCGCGGGCCAAAGACGAGATGTTCGTGCACACCGATATCGCTGAGGCACCATGGTACGTCGTGGAGAGCGACGACAAGCGGCGAGCGCGCATCAACATGATCGCCCACCTGTTGTCCACCATCTCCTACTACGACGTGCAGCGATCCCCGGTGCAACTACCCCCACGCCCACCGTCGCATGGCTACCAACGGCCACCATGGGAGGCGCAAACCTACGTTCCCGACCACACCACGGCGCCGGCGTTAGGGCGATGCCCACCCACTGGCCCACTTCAAGCGGAATGATCGATGACATGGCCGCCGGCGCAGCCGACGGCATATCTAGAGACCGAAAAGTGTTCAAGCGATCATGGTCGCCGGTGTGTGAAACGTGAATTGCCGCTCAACGGGTGCAAGGGCATGAGTGAAGATCGCTTGTGCCTGTCGAAGGGCAAGCGTCCATGGTGTCCCGCCTGGTCCACGCTTGCCCGACCGCTGCCAACGGCGTGCCTACTACCGTTTCTGTTGCTCGCGCGATCGTCATGGACAACAGGGTCGCCGTGGCCGTTCCCGACCACGAGCGGTCACCATCACAGACGCAATCAGCTTTGGTCGGCCCCGGCTCGGCCCTACAGCCGCGTGTCGAGCCCGTGCGCCAGGCGGACTGTCCCGCTACGAGCCGTCACGCTGTGCCGTCAGTTCCAGCCGGATACAGGAGCGCCCGAGCGGGACTACCCAGACCTCGGGCACACCGAGG
>JAODNG010000563.1 GCA_025465385.1 Pseudonocardiales bacterium | reverse complement strand
GCATCTCCCACTATCGCACGCTCATCGAATGCGCGGAGGAAAACTACGTCATCCGATTCTCAATCGCCACGAGAAAAATGTCTGATTATGACACTGCAATAGACCTTAACGCGCTATTCTCACGGGGGGCGGCGGAAACATCCCCTATCCTCGAATAGTGGAAAAATACCGCAATGTCTCGTTTATCTCCGGGAACTCCACCACCGGCCTGCACGGCACAGCTGTGGTAAATATACAGACCGAAGCGGTTGGCCGCACCCGCGGCGCTAAAGTGTTCGCCTCCCTGGCCACGGATGTGCTATCTAGTCTGCTGGCCTAGCCCCACAGAATAACGAGGTCGGATCATTCTTCGCTAGGCGGCAAGCGTGGAATCGTATGGCAATCGGCGGTGCTCCGCTCGCATGAGTAACTGGCCGACAACGGGCTGAATTTGGAAGACCGCAGGTGACCCGGCGCATAGGAGGCGGCGGACGTGCCGGGCCTGCGGATCAACGGGGATGTTCTGGGAGAGATCCCGTCGGGCAGAGCGAGGCACGGTGCGGAGCCAGCTCCGGTAAGCGGACCTAGGCATTTGCAGCTGGCAGGTACGCGCGGAGTCCAGCTGACCGTGAGTGCAGATGGGCGTTGACCGTGACGACACGGGCCCGCGAAAAGGCAAATCTCGCAGTCATGGACGTCGTCATACCCCAGTCGCACCCCATAAGCCATGAAGGTGGCCCAGCGGGTGAGGAGGAGATGATCGATGCACGCCCGACGTCTACCTGGCGCAAGTTTGGAGGTTTTCATCATGGCACCAACGATCATCAGGTATGGCGTGGCGGGCCTGCTGGCTGCCGGAGCTCTTGCCACTGGCACCGGCACCGCTTCAGCGACCACGCTGACTCCAGACTCGCAACAGGCGCTGACCGCTACAGGTCACCCCACCGCGCCTCCTCGTAATTTCTGCGACGACTTCAACCACCGGGGCGACCCCCACTGCCGGGGCACCCAATGGACCTGGGACCCGGCCCATCAACGCTGGAATCACCGCCCGTAAACAACCGGTCGCGCGCCTACTAGTCGGAGATAGTAGGCGGCCCCGCGGACGGATGATCAGTCTGAGACGTGGAGGACGGCTAAGCCTGTTCCTTGTCGTCACACCAGCGGCAGCCACCCGCCAGACCATACGACCCTGGGGCTCGTCGTCCAACAGACCTCGGTCGTCAGCCTTGCTTCGGAAGCCTTCGGCGGGAGTCCCCACCATTTAGCAGCCGTGTAGCAACGACCCCGATACGACGGCAGACGGCTCCAGGTCGAATTCGAGAAGCCTTAGCTCGGACACCGTAAGGCGCAACGCGGCACACGGTCCGCCGGGGACTACAAGCGAGGGCTCTGCGGTTACAGCACCGCCTGACAGCAACGCCGCCGGATTTGACCACATTTCGCGGCGGGCCGATCACACTACCCTCAGCCGGCGTCGGTCAGCAGTTGTTGGATAGCGCCGGCGGACAGAGCAGTCTTGGATACGAACCCTCGGGCTCTGCTCGCCGCGATCAGGTCGCCGTAATCCTCCCGCGAGCGCATGGAGATCAGGATGACCCGTGATCGGTGCGGGCCGTCCTGGTGGAGCCGAGTGGCCAGCTCGAAGCCGCTCTCGCCACCCAGGTCGATGTCCACCAGTGTGACGTCCGGCTGGAGCTCCTCGGCCCGCTGGAGGGCCTCGGCGCTGTTTGAGGCAACGCCGACGACGGTGATGCCCTGGTGTTCCAGCAGGCTTCGGGCCGCACGCAGGAACCTGGGATTGTCATCCACGATCAGGCAGCGCACTGGAACCTCAGAATCCCATCACCGCTCATGGTCACTGGATGTTGATCGGCCGGATCGACGCCCAGGTCGGCACGAAACGCTGATTCCGGTTGGCTGCGGTCGCGCAGCCTGTCCGAGAGTTCGTCCCGGCTGGCACCAGCCAACCGGGCAACGGCTTGATCGACGCGGTGGTGCTCGCCGCGCACCAGACAGGTCACGTCCCGTAGCTCATCGAGATTGATGGTGGCCCTCCTAGACCTCATGTACCCACAGACCATTCAAGCTGACAACGGTCGTCCGGCGATGCACGCCTACCAGAGCCGTCAGTCATGATTCCCCCATACGACCGGCTTCGCGGCAAATAGTCCACTTATAGGTGGCGGGTAGCCCGCTATCGTCGGTTCGAAGGCCTCACCACAAGCTATATCCGTTAGGATCGGCTCAGGAAGCGGCAACATGGTACGCGGGGAGACGGTAGAGCACCAGCTCAGCCGACCCATCGTCCGCTGGTCGAGGGGGCTGCTCGCCAGCGTGGCGATAGTGGCTGCGGTGAGTGGCCTTATCGCGTTGCTCGATCCGCACGTGCCACCGCTTTACCTGCTGGTGCTCTACGTGCTTGTGGTCGTGGCGATCGCCATGGGGTGGGGTACCGGCCTTGCGGCAGTCAGCGCGGTCCTGAGCGTTACGGTCTTCGACTACCTGTTCATACCGCCACTCCACACGCTCGGGGTTGACGACTTGCGCGAAGTTGTGGCGTTGGTGGTCTTCCTTGCAACGGCTGTCGTCGTAGGATTGCCGGCTTCCCGGTTGCGGCTGGCGATGCTGGAGTCGGCACTCCTGT
>JAODNG010000595.1 GCA_025465385.1 Pseudonocardiales bacterium | reverse complement strand
AAGCCGGCCGTCGATCGTGACTAACGCCGCGTCGCAAGAAGTCGACGTTCATCCCCGCGTCCTGCCGGCGAAGTGACGCGAATCCGTCGGCTGCCATCTCCTCGAGGAAGCCGAAGTGCTTGACGAGGAACGAACTTGACGCTGCGACGTCATCGGCATTCAGCGACACGGCGGACGAGGTGATCTGCACGGACACTCCTCCATAGAGATCGGTGAACTGTCATAGAGCTCGGCCGCGCCGCGTGGGCCGTCGGCGAGGATCCGTTCTGGTTCCACGACCAGGACGGCGTCGAACTCCAGGCCCTTCGTCTCCGACACCACCACCGCGCCCGGCACACCCGGTGGCCCGATCACGACGCTGGTGCCTTCGCGGCCGGCTTCGTCCTGCACGAATTCCTCGATGGCGACAGGCAGTTCATCTTCGGTGACTCGTCTGGACCATGGCTGGACGCCGTACGCGCGGACCGACTCCGGCGGCTGGACCCCGGGTGCGAACTCGGCGAGCAACGCGGCGGTGGGGCGCCAGCCCGAGGTGTTCGTGCGGCCGTGGAGCCTGACGAGGCCCAGCGCTTGGTCAAGGTCGCCCGGACCACGAGGGACCGTGTCCGATTGCGGCACTTTCCCTGGCTCGACGATCCCGCGTGGTTCACGCGGACACTGGCGGCCTTTCTCGGCTGACCGCGTCGAACAGCGGCGTCGCGGCCACCGTCGCCCCACCGGTGCGGATCGTGCCGGCCACGGCGGTCGCTCGTGCGCGGGTCTCGGCGGTCAGGGCCGTCCTGAGCACGGCTGACAGGGACTCGGTGGTCGGAGTCGGACCGTCATGTGCCGTACCGATGCCCAGGTCGGCCACCCGGACGGCCCAGTATGGCTGGTCCACGCGCTGCAACACCATTTCCCCAGGCGATGCCGTCGACGCCCACGGTGACAAGAGTCAGCCGCAGAGGTGGCGCCAGAGGAACTCGTAGGCCAGGGCGGACATGAAGGCCGCCTGCTCGTTGTCCGCCGCGCCGCCGTGGCCGCCCTCGATGTTCTCGTAGTAGCTGACCGGCAGGCCGTACTCGCGCATCCGGGCCACCAGCTTGCGGGCGTGGCCGGGATGCACGCGGTCGTCACGGGTGGACGTGGTGACCAGGATCGGCGGGTAACGGCCGTCGGCCCGCAGCTGGTGGTACGGGGAGAAGCGCAGCAAATGCTCGCGGTCGGCCGGGTCGTCTGGGTCGCCGTACTCGGCCATCCAGGAGGCGCCAGCCGGCAACAGGTGGTAGCGCAACATGTCGAGCAGCGGGACCGCGGCGACGATGGCGCCGAACAGTTCCGGGTAACGCGTGAGCATCACGCCCATGAGCAGCCCACCGTTGCTGCCGCCCTGGGCGCCGAGGCGCCTCGGTGTGGTGAGGCCACGGGTGACCAGATCCTGGGCTACCGCGGCGAAATCCTCATACACCAGGTGGCGGTCGGCCTTGAGCGCGGCGGAATGCCAGCGCGGGCCGTACTCGCCGCCGCCGCGGATGTTGGCGACGACGTAGCAGCCGCCGCGGTCCAGCCAGGCGCGACCGAGGCCACCGCGGTAGCCGGGTTGCAGGGATATCTCAAAGCCGCCGTAGCCGTACAGCAGGGTGGGCCAACCGCCGGGCGGCACGGCCGAGTCGGGCGCCACCACGAAGTACGGGATCTCGGTGCCGTCGTCGGAAACCGCGAAGTGCTGGTGCACGGTGAGGCCCGCATCGTCGAAGAAGGATGGTTCCCGCTTGAGCACCTCGGCTGGGCCGGCGCCGATGGTGCCGACGGCCAGCGTGGGCGGAGTGAGGAAACCGTCGACGTCGAGGAGGTACTCGTCGTCGGTGTGTGAGTCGGTGCCGTGCGCGCTCACGCTGCACAGCGGCGGTGTGCCGGTCAGCGGTCTGGAGCGCCAGTCATCGGCCGGTGTCAGCACCGAGAGGTGGCTGACCACGTCACGCATCACGTCGAGGATCAGATGGTGGCGGGTCCAGCTGTAACCAGCCAGCGACGTGCGCTCATCAGGGGTGAACAAGACGCGCAACTCACCAGGGCCCCGAGCCATGAACTCGTCGAAGTCGGTCACCAGCAAACAGCCCGCCGGATAGGTCCGGCCGACCGTCCAGTCGCTGCGCAGCTCGATCAGCAACCACTGCCGGTGGACGCCGACGATCGCATCCTCGGGCACCTCGACGCGGCGCAGCCGGTCGTCACATCGCAAGTACAGCTCGGTGCGGTAGAAGTCCAGGACTCGCCGGACGAAATCGCGCTCGAAACCGACGATGTGGTGATGGTAGGCGGACACCCGGACATCGTCGGGTCTCCCTTCGTACACCAGCTCGGCGTCGGCCAGCGGTGTGCCGCGCCGCCATTGCCGGACGGTGCGCGGATATCCGCTAGTGGTAAGCGTTCCCGGGCCGAAGTCGGTGGCGACGTAGAGGTGGTCGACGTCGATCCAGCCCACGTCGGACTTCGCTTCGGGCAGCGCGAAGCCGTCGGCGACGAACTCCCGGCGCTCGATGTCGAACTCCCGAAGCACCGCCGCGTCCGCTCCGCCCCGCGATAGCGAGACCAGCGCCCATCGGTAGTCCGGCCGTAGGCACTGCGCGCCGTGGAAGACCCAGTTCACCCCCTCGTCACGGGCCAGCGCGTCGACGTCGAGCAGGATCTCCCAATCCGGCCGCTCCTTTCGGTACTCGGCCAGCGTGGTGCGCCGCCACAGGCCGCGCGGGTGGTCGCGGTCCTGCCAGAAGTTGTACCGGTACTCGCCGCGCCGGGTGATGTACGGGATACGGTTCGTGGAGTCCAGCACCTCCCGGATCTCGGCGCGCAGCGCCTCGAATCGGGATCCCCCGGTCAGCTCAGTGACGGTCTCGACGTTGCGCTCTCGCACCCAGGACAGCGCCCGCCCCCCGGTCACATCCTCCAGCCACAGATACGGGTCCTCCGGACCCGTGAGTGCGAAAGAGTGCTCTAACACTGTTTGCCACTCACGAGCTGTCCACAGCTGCCTGGTAGAGGTCTCGCTTAGCCACGCCGTGGGCTGTCGCTACGGCGGCGACG
>JAODNG010000526.1 GCA_025465385.1 Pseudonocardiales bacterium | reverse complement strand
TCATGCTAATGGTCTCTAGTGGATCGCTCCAGTCGTGGCTTACGTGTTTGTAGAAATCCTTGTATTCATGTTCTTCAACTTCATTTTTTGAACGCGCCCACAGCGCCTTCATTGAGTTGATCGTTTCGATTTCGCGGGTAGCCTGGCCATCCTTGTCCGTGCGCTCGACTTCCATCTTGATCGGCCATGCGATGAAGTCGGAGTACCGCTTGACGATCTCCTTGATTTTCCAGGCGTCGGTGTAGTCGAAGAGTTGATCGTCCTTGTCCTCCGGTTTGAGGTACAAGGTCACCGCAGTGCCTTGCGGCGCGTCGTCGACTGACTCGATGGTGTAGGTACCCGCACCGCTGGATTCCCACCTGGTGGCGTGGTCTTCTCCGGCGCGCCGCGTCAGCAGCGTGACCTTGTCGGCCACCATGAAGCTGGAATAGAAGCCGACACCGAACTGTCCGATGAGGTCCTGCGCGGCCGCCGGATCGTTCGACTCCTTCATCTTCTGCGCGAATTCGACCGTACCGGATTTCGCTATGGTGCCGATGAGTTTCACCACATCGTCGCGGGACATGCCGATTCCGTTGTCGCGCACAGTGAGGGCGCGTTGCTCTTTGTCGACCTCGATATCGATGTGCAGATCGGAAGTATCAACCTGCAGGTCCTTGTCGCGGTACGCTTCCAGACGTAATTTGTCCAACGCATCGGAGGCGTTGGAGATGAGCTCTCGCAGGAAGGTGTCCTTGTTCGAGTAAATCGAATGAACCATCAACTGCAAGAGCTGGCGCGCTTCGGCCTCGAACTCGAGCGTTTCAACCTGCGTGTCCACCGGATTCCTTTCTGGAAGAAGCGTTTCCACGAATGGTACGTGCCGTGGCGTCGAGGCTCAACGCCGCATCGTCGCCGTCGACTCGGTGAGTCGATCTCGCACGTGTCGGGTCAGGCCAACCCGCGCCGTATCCGTGCGAGCACGACGGACCGTCGGGTGTCGGTGGGCGGCAGGAGGGTCGCGAGGGTCTCCAGCACGTCGATGTCGTCGGCTCCGGTCTCGGTTTGCGCGAAACTCCACAGTGCAGCGGCGTCGCGGCGGTGCAGCACGGCGTCGCGCAAGGCGACGATGAGGTCGTCGCGTTCCTCGCGGACGCCGAGTGCGTCGGAACGGGGTAGCAACGGCCCTCGCCATGCGGCCAGCGCCTCAGCCAGCCTGCCCGCTTGCAGCAGTCGAGGAACGGCGAGGAAGTCCGCATCGACGTCCCCGCCCAGCCGGTAGGGACGTGTCCGTATGACGCGGTCGCCGAGTTGGGCGCGCAGCCGGTGCATCTCGGCCCGCGCGGTCACCGGATTGCCCGCCTCACCGTAGAGGGCGATCGCCAGCGCCTCGGCGCTCATGCCCTGACGGTGCAGGCTCAACAGCGCGAGGATCTCAGCGTGTCGCAGGCTCAGAGGTAGCGTGCGACCGTCAAGCACGGCGACCGGGTGCGTCGCACCGAGAAAAGCCAGCGAGAGCGTCGGCGTACGGGTGCACTGCCGGCCCGCCATCCGCAACAAGAATCCCGCGGCCAGCGGCTCGACTGTCGCCTCGCGCCCATCGGGCAAGATGACCAGGCGGTCCGGCGCCGTGATGTCCACCCGGGGCGGAAGCCTGCCGCAGGACTCTGTTGCGATCACCCGCCCACTCGCGCTCAACAGCGCGCCGGGACCGCGCAGGTGCGCGATGTTGTGGCGGAGCAACAATTCATCGCGGGCTGTCATCCGCGCCCAGAGCTGCCCCTGCGCCAACTGCGCGGCCGCTGTAACCAGCGCCAGCGTCGCCGGGTGACGGGTGTGTTGCGGACCGGTCACGTCGATCGCGCCGACCACCGAACCGCTGTCCGGATCGGCTACCGGCGCCGCTGCGCAGGTCCACGCGTGATACGTACGTACGAGATGCTCCGCGGAATGAATCTGCACCGGCCTGCCGAGTGCTAGCGCGGTGCCCATCGCGTTGGTGCCGATGGCCGACTCGCTCCACTTCGTCCCCTCGGTGAGCAGCACCCGGTCGGCCCGCAGGCACACGTCGGCCTTGCCCTCGCGCCACAAGATGTGACCGTCGGCGTCGGTCACGATCATCATGTGCTCGGCCTCGTCGGCGATGCTGACCAGGATGGCCCGCAGTAGTGATAACACCTCGCCGAGCGGGTGCGTTGAGCGGATCGCCTCGAGGGTGTCGTGGTCATAGACCACCGGCGGCTCGTCGTGGTCGGGGTCGACGTGCGCAGCCAGCGACCGTCGCCACGAATCGGAGATCAGCGTCCGCGGGCCGACCGGGCACCGTTCGCCCGCCAGCACGGCGTCGTGGACACGGCCGAGCAGCACCGCGTCGGCCGCCGGGTCACCCCGCAGGTTCACCTCCCCGATAATGCGCGCGTAGAAACCGCACTGCAACGTGACTGCAACGTCGGCCTCCCTAGCGTTGGGGTCGACTTTCATCAACGATGCTGGAGGACTTCTCCAATGACCAGGTATGCAGCACCGGGCACCGACGGCAGCGTGGTGTCCTTCGAACCCCGGTACGACCACTTCATCGGTGGCGAATACGTGCCACCGGCCACCGGCCAATACTTCGAGAACCCGACGCCGGTCACTGGGCAGGCGTTCACTGAGATTGCTCGAGGCACCGCCGCGGACATCGACCGGGCACTGGACGCAGCTCACGGCGCGGCGCCCGCGTGGGGTCGCACCTCGGTGGCCGAGCGCGCCGTCATCCTCAATCAGATCGCCGACCGGATGCAGGCCAACCTTGAGGTTCTTGCGGTCGCCGACAGCTGGGACTTCGGCAAGCAGGTCCGCGAGACCCTGGCCGCGGATATCCCGCTGGCCATCGATCACTTCCGCTACTTCGCGGGCGCGATCAGGGCGCAGGAAGGCGGCATCTCCGATATCGGGGACGGCCTGGTTGCCTACCACTACCACGAGCCACTGGGCGTCGTGGGCCAGATCATCCCGTGGAACTTCCCGATCCTGATGGCGGTGTGGAAACTCGCGCCCGCGCTCGCCGCCGGCAACGCGGTCGTGCTCAAACCCGCCGAGCAGACGCCGGCCTCGATCCACGTGCTGCTGTCGATTATCGGCGACCTGCTGCCTCCCGGCGTGCTCAACGTCGTCAACGGCTTCGGCGTCGAGGCGGGCAAGCCGCTGGCCTCCAGCAGCCGCATCCGCAAGATCGCGTTCACCGGCGAGACCACCACCGGCCGCCTGATCATGCAGTACGCCAGCGAGAACCTGATCCCGGTCACGCTGGAACTGGGCGGCAAGAGCCCCAACCTCTTCTTCGAGGACGTGGCCGCGGCCAACGACGCCTTCTACGACAAGGCGCTCGAAGGCTTCACCATGTTCGCGCTCAACCAGGGCGAGGTGTGCACCTGCCCATCGCGCGCTCTGATCCAGGCCAGCATCTACGACCAGTTCCTCAGTGACGTCACCAAGCGGACCGAGGCCATCGTGCAGGGCCATCCGCTGGACACCGAGACCGCCCTTGGCGCGCAGGCCAGCAACGACCAGCTCGAGAAGATCCTCTCCTATATCGACATCGGCAAGCAGGAAGGTGCGCGTGTGGTTACCGGCGGTAGCCGGGCTGAGCTCAGCGGGGACCTCGCGGGCGGCTACTACGTGCAACCCACGATCTTCGAGGGTCACAACAAGATGCGGATCTTCCAGGAGGAGATCTTCGGTCCAGTGGTGTCGGTGACAGGGTTCGACGACTACGCCGACGCCATCAAGATCGCTAACGACACTCTCTACGGTCTCGGCGCGGGTGTGTGGTCGCGCAGCGGCAACATCGCTTACAAGGCGGGCCGCGAGATCCAAGCCGGGCGCGTGTGGGTGAACAACTACCACTCCTACCCAGCACACGCGGCGTTCGGTGGCTACAAGCAGTCCGGTATCGGCCGGGAGAACCACCGGATGATGCTCGATCACTACCAGCAGACCAAGAACCTGCTGGTGAGCTACTCGGACAACGCGCTCGGATTCTTCTGATGGAACGCGTCTCGTACACGCCGGAGGCGGCGGAGTTGCTCCGTCGCCTCCGGGAGAGCCACGGTCCGCTGATGTTCCACCAATCCGGTGGATGCTGCGACGGCAGTTCCCCGATGTGCTACCCGGCTGGCGAATTCCGTACCGGCGGCTCGGATGTGCTGCTCGACGAGCTGCACATCGAAGGTATTGCCGAACCGGTACCGGTGTGGATGTCGGCGGCGCAGTTCGAGTACTGGCGTCACACCCATCTGACCATCGACGTCGTACCCGGTCGCGGCAGCGGGTTCTCGTTGGAGGCACCCGAGGGCGTGCGGTTCCTGATCCGGTCCCGCCTGCTCACCAATGAGGAGCTGCATTCCGTAGACCGCTCCGCACCGTAACGCGCTGGTGTCACGGGCGTGGGGTGCGCACGCCTGCGCCGCGCATCGTCAGCGCGACGAGGGCCCCTAAGACGAAGCCGAAGACGTGGGCGACGTAGGCGACTGATCCCGCTGAGGAGACGGCGTACCCGGAGGTGTAGATCCACTGCAACACGAACCACAGGCCTAGCACGAGCCAGGCGGGTAGCCGTAGCGGGATGAAGAACAGCACCGGCACCAGGCTCCACACTCGGGCTCGGGGGTAGAGCACGATATAGGCACCCAGCACGCCGGCGATCGCCCCGGACGCCCCGATCAGCACCTCGGTGGAGTCGGTGTGGGTGAGCGCGAAGCCGTAGGTGGCGACCATGCCGCAGGCCAGGTAGAACAGCAGATATCGGAGCCGGCCGAACCGATCTTCGATGTTGTTGCCGAAGATCCACAAGAACAGCATGTTGCCGAGCAGGTGTAGCCAGCTGCCGTGGAGGAACAGCGACGTCAGCGCCGACAGCACTGGGTTCTTGTGGAAACTCGGTCTTCCGAGTAGGCAGCCCGGCCCTTGCGGGCCTATCCCAATCCGTCCATCCGGAACCAGCGCCAGCGGCTGGTTGTGCACCAGCTCGGTGGGGATCGCCGCGTAGCGGTCATAGAACGCCTCCTGCTGGCAGGTCTGCGCGAGGCCGGCCGCACCCGTCACCGTAGTCGCCGAGGCGGGCGTGAGCAGGAAAACGACGATGTTCGCCGCAATCAGCAGGTAGGTCACCCACGGTGTACGACCAACCGGGTTGACATCATGGACCGGGATCACCATCTCGCCAGCTTGCCCGTTCGATGCCAGAAGTCGCGAGCCGGCGAGGCCGTTGGACTACGGGTTGCCAGACTTGTCGGGTCCCCCGCCCTGGCCGAATTTGGTGTCCAACCACCAAGTGTTGTGGCATAGCGGGCACTGGACATACACGAGGTTGGCGTTGGACTTGAGCAGGTATAGGCCATCCGCGTTCGGGCAGTGGGTACAGCTACGCCAGACCTTCCGGCCGATGTCGACTGATGGATCTAGGGCCATCGGAACCACTCCTTTCTGCTCAGCTATCGGCGTCCGTCCTAGCCAACATACCTGCGAGCGGCGGAGTGTCGTTGCGGCAACTCCAGTAACCGCAACCCATGCTCGACATCAGGCGGGACTACCCGGCGTTCCCGGAGCACCCAGGCCAGTCCAGCGAGCGCCTCGCCGACCGCCACCACGCTGGCCCGGTCCCGGGGTATGGAGCGCAGCAGCGTGCCGGTGCGCCGCAGCGCGCTGGGCAGTGGGCGGCGCAGCCACGCTGTCCACAACGTGTTGCGGATACCCAACTGCCGGCGGCGTCGGGGATCGCGGGAGGTCGATGGCTCGTGCTCGACCACTACGTCAGGTGCCCAGCACATCCACCACCCGCGAGCAGCGAGATCGAGCGCGAGGAGCTCCTCCTCGCCGCCCAGCCACAGCCGGGATGAGA
>JAODNG010000525.1 GCA_025465385.1 Pseudonocardiales bacterium | reverse complement strand
CGGTACCCGCGAGTAGCACGCCCCAGTCCGGCCCGGTACACGCCCCCCTGGGGCGGCTGCGGAGAAGCGAGCTGCGCTGGGTGCTGCGCCGGCCGCGCACCCAGATTTGGCTGGGGATACTCGCGCTGATCCCGGTGCTGATGGGGATCGGCATCGTGGCAACCGACTCGCCGGGTGGATCAGGCCTGTTCACCCAGATCGCCGGTAACGGGCTGGTGCTGCCAGTGGCAGCGCTGTCGATCTCATTGCCGCTGCTGTTACCGCTGGCCGTGACGATGGCCGCCGCCGACGCGCTGGCCGGCGAGTCCGCGCACGGCACGCTGCGTGGGCTGCTACTGGCCCCGGTCAGCCGGACCCGGCTGGTACTGATCAAGGCGGTCGGCGTGCTCGCCGTGGCGGTGGCCGCGGTCGCCGCGGTCGCCGTGCTGGGCATCGTCACCGGGTTGGTATTGGTCGGCCCGTCCGGAACCGCCCACGGCATGCTCACCCTGTCCGGGACCCAGGTTGGGCCAGGTTCGGCGTTGCTGCGGGTGTCGTTGGCCGCGGCGTGGACGGTGGGTCAGCTCGCTGCGGTCGGCGCGGTGGCCCTGGCGGTGTCCTCGGTTACCGAGCACCCGCTGGTGGTCCTCGCAGCGGTGTTGGGCGGCCTGATCATGTTCGGGGTGCTCTCCGCCGTCCCCGCCCTGGACTGGCTCCAACCTGTACTGTTGACCACCGGGTGGTTCACGATCACCGATGTGTTGCGCGATCCCTTACCGCTGGACGGTTTGGCCTCAACCAGCCTCCGAGCGGCCTGCTACCTGCTGATCGGCCTGGCCGTCGCCCTAGCTAGAACAGCCACTCGTGAAGCCTGATCACTCGCTTTCGATCTGTCCGTGCCCCTGGTGGCATCCGGCGTCGCCACCTAGCGTCGCAACCGCACCGGCGGTTCATCAAAACGCACACGCCGCTCGACGGTCTGCCTTTCGACCACCGGTGACCTACGTCTGCGTTGGCCGCGACCCCCGCGATGCCGGCTTCTCCTGGTCCAACCACCTGGCCAACATGGACTTGAACGCCTTGTTTGCCGCCCGGCGCAACGCGGTCGGCCTCGCCGACCTCGACGAACTACCGCCGGGCGGACCGCAGGAGATACCGCCGACGGAGATCGAGCGGTTCTGGCAGTGGGTGGACAACCCAGCGCCGGCCAGCGAGTCGTCCGCCAACTTAGCCGGATTGGTGCACCACATCCGGACCTTCTGGCCGGCCCCAGCAAGTTCCTCCAATCTCGTGCTGCTGCACTACGACGATCTCCAGGCAGACCTCGAAGGGCAGATGCGCCAGCTGGGGCGGCGCCTGCGCATCGACGTGCCTGAGCCGCGGTGGCCACAGCTCGTGGCGGCCGCCCGGTTCGGCGAGATGCGCAGGCGGGCCGACCAGCTCGTCCCCAACCGGGGCGAAAACCTCTGGCGCGACAACACAGAGTTCTTCCATCGCGGGACGAGCGGGCAGTGGCGCGCCCGGCTAAGCGGCGACGACCTTCGCCGATATCACCAGCGCATCGCTGAGCTGGGCGACCCAGAGGTGGCTGGCTGGTTGCACCGAGACCCGGCGGCCAACTGACGGGGCGCTTACCTGCTCACACCACGAGCCGCGATGGGGCGAAACCCGGGTCGGTCGCCGGCAGCGCGCCGGCCACCTCCGCGAGGATTTCGACCGCGCGCCGCAGGACGTCGACCGGCTGGGTGTAGGGCAGCCGCAGCCGGTCGGCGAAGGCGTGACCGGTGCCGAAGCGAGGGCCGGCCGCCAACCGCAGTCCGCGCCGCTGCGCAGCGTCGACCAGGGCATTGGAGATGGGCGTTGGCAGGCCGCACCACAGCACCAGTCCGCCCGGCGGCACCGGCACCTGCCAGCTGGGCAGCGCAGCGCCAAGGGCGCAGACGAGCGCGTCGCGCTGGGCCCGCAACCGGTCGCGATGCGCGCGCAATGTGCCGTCGGCGGCGTCGAGCAGGTAGCAGGCGGCAAGCTGCTCGAGCACTGGCCCGGACAGCTGAGCACGCACCGCCGCAGCCGTCAGCCGTTGGATGAGGGTGGCTTCGGCGCGCAACCAGCCGATCCGCAAGCCACCCCAAAAGGACTTGCTCAGCGTGCCAACAGTGACCGCCAGATCAGCCCGGGTGAACGCCGCGAAGGGGGCTGCGGGCGCGATGTCCAAGCCGAGTTCGACGAGGGTCTCATCGACCAGCGCGACGGTGCCTGATCCCTGCAGGCCGGCCGCGAGGCGCCCCCGCTGCTCCGCGTCGAGGAGCAGCCCGGTGGGGTTCTGGAAGTCCGGCATGAGGTAGGCCAGCCGGGGGCTGGTCTGGCGAGCGACTCGGGTGACGTCGGGGGCAACGGCGGCGGGATCCGCTGCGTCGATGGCAACCGGCACCGCGCGGGCCCCGCTGGCCCGGATGGCGTCCAGCGCGTTCGGGTAACTGGGATGCTCGACGAGGACTCGGTCGCCCGGACCGATGAGCACGTCCAGCGCGACCGTGATTCCATTGAGTGCACCGGCCGTGATGAGGATCTGCTCGGGCGTGGTCGCCAGCCCACGTGCGGTGTACCGCTGCGCTATCCGCGCCCGCAGCTCCGGCAAACCGGCCGGATAGTAGCCGTGGCTGGGCAGCACCCGTGGGAGATCGGCCAGTGCCGCGGTGAACGCGGTGACGATCTCAGGCGGGGCCGCCGGCGCGGCGTGTGCGAGATCGAAAACCCCGGCGGTGGGCAGCGCCGGCGCCCAGGCGCCGTATGCGGGTCCAGCGGGCAGCGACGTCCAGGTCCCCGCGCCCTGCCGGGCGCTGGCCCAGCCGTCCTCGCGCAGTCGCCGGTAGGCGGCGGTGACCGTGGTCCGGCTCAGTTGCAGTGCAGTGGCGAGCTCCCGCTCGGCCGGCAACCGGATTCCGACCGCCAGTCGGCCGTCCCCAATAAGCAACCGGATGCGCGCGGCCAGCGCCGCGTAGCGCGGCGGACGCTCGCCCGCCAGTTCACCTACGAGCGCAGCCAACGTTGCAGCGGCACCATTAGTCATGCCACTGACCGCAGATTGGACTGTAGTTCACAGTCCAATCATGTCTCATACTAGTTGCGTGCTACAAGCGATCTCGGTGTCTTCATCCGTCCGGCCATCCCGACTGGGTCGACGGCTCGTCCAGCTTGCCGCGGGTTTGGCGCTTTACGGCATCTCCATGGCGCTGTTGATCCGTTCCCGCCTTGGCAACATGCCGTGGGACGTGCTGCACCAGGGTTTGGCCGGCCACCTGCATCACTCGATCGGCACTGTCTCGATTGTGGTCGGAGCGATCGTGCTGCTGTTGTGGATCCCGCTGCGGGAGAAGCCCGGGTTCGGCACGGTCAGCAACGTGGTCGTTATCGGGATCTCGGTGGACGCCGCACTGGCGTTGCTGCCGGTCACAGATTCCCTGCCGGCGCGCGCGCTGTTGGCGGGTGCGGGGCTCGTACTCAATGCGGTGGCGACCGCCGCCTACATCGGTGCCCGCCTGGGCCCGGGCCCCCGCGACGGCCTGATGACCGGTCTGGTCCGCCGCACCGGTGGGTCGGTGCGGCGGGTTCGCACAGTCATCGAGATCGCCGTCGTCGCGAGCGGCTGGGCGCTCGGCGGCACCCTCGGAGTCGCCACCGTGCTATATACCCTGGCCATCGGCCCGTTGGTTCAGATACTGCTGCCCCGCCTCACAGTCGGCACGCCTCACTAATATACCGTTTCCTCGCAATTGTTGCAAACAAGATAGAAGTCGCCCGTCATTAGTTTGTGTTTTCAGTCATTGCGGCACCGTTGCACTTCGGATAATTCGTGTAGTGCGCGCCGATGCTCGCGCCCTCCGCGGCATTCGGGGATGGTGTCCGTTTGGAACACCTATGCC
>JAODNG010000518.1 GCA_025465385.1 Pseudonocardiales bacterium | reverse complement strand
GGTTGTCGACGCGAAGATAACCTGATGGCCGGCTGGGTGAGGACCGTCCGGGCTCGCGTGTTGCTAAAGCGAGTGCGGGGCGGTGATGTGCCGGCTCGTCGAGCGGGCCCTTCAGCTCAGAGGCGCCGGGCAAGACCACAACCGGGATCGCCCAGTCAAGGAAGTGCCTTTCCAATTGCCTGAGGCAGCGCGGTGAGGCGCCACGGCGCCCCCAAGCTAGGGTGTCATCGCATTTTACTCGATCACGGCGAGAGCGTCGATCTGGACGAGCATGCCTGGCGACAATTGTGTATAAACAGTTGTGCGCGCAGGAAAAGGTTCTATCAGGAATTCGCTCAGGACGTTGTTCATCTCCCGGAAGTGACCCTCTTCGGTGAGGTACACATGCAGCAGTATGACGTCAGCGAAGGATGCGCCGGCCTCTTTAAGAAGCTCTTGTATGTTCGTCATCGCCTGCCGAAGCTGCTCGTGAATTCCGTCGCAGACGATGCCCGAGCGAGGGTCAGTACCGACCTGTCCGCCAATTGCTAAGATATTTCCGCGTCGCATCGCCTGCGAATGTGGTCCTACTGGTGGCAATGTCTTCTCGCTTGCGATCACGATCGACTCCATCATACGTTCCTTTCTTGTCGTGCTCAGGTTGGGGTTGGTCCCCTCGCGCCTACGGCTGGTTGGCCGATCTCAGGTGGGGGTAGGTTAGGTCTGCTAGGTGGGTGATCGAGCGCGCGCCGGTGACGCGCAAATGCTGGGTTCCCCGTAGCGCAGTCGCGAAACCAAACCTGTCCGCGGGATTGAGGCAGCAGCTGGTGTAGGAGGTCCTGATGAGTCATTTGGTCCTTTGAGGAGCAGGCATCGGCAGCGGGCGATGATCGCCATTCGATTGGTCGACGGCGCCGCCTACGCCGCCTACGGCATCCGAGAAGACACGGTCTCATCACCGGCCAGCGAGGCCGCCTCGGGAGTCAAGAAGGTAAAAGAAGCGGACACACACTAGTGACTTTTACCTGCCTTGGAGGAGCAGCGGGCCGAGCAAGCGCCCCATCAAAGATCAACGCTGCGCTAACGGTTGCGAAGATTGCTGTCGGCGCAGTTTGAGCTCATCGTTGCTGGGTACTTAGCAGGGAATGGCGCAAACGATCTGGGTCCACCCGGTCGATCGGGAGCTGGCGGAGGGAATGGACCTGTGATCAACGCCGAAGACTCGTCCGGCTGGCGAACGAACCTGTCGGACGCTGAGTCTTGGACTGACCCGTTGGAGCCGTTGGACGCCGTCGCTGGGGCTGAGGATAGGCAGGTAGACAGTGCGGCGCTGTACGACCCCGCCCCGTTGCTGGGGCTTAGTGTCCAGCATTACCCAGCGGTGGGGATCTGCGTCGTGGTGGTGGACGGGGAACTCGACCTGCTGACCGTGCCGCTGCTTGAGCAACGCCTGCGCGACCAGTTGGTTGCCGGACCGGCCCACCTGATCTTGGACCTTGAATCTGTACGTTTTCTGGGCTGCAGTGGACTGAGTTGTCTGCTGCGCGCCCGGAAGCTCGTCCAGGCCAATGGGTCGCAGCTGCACCTGTGCGGTTTGATCACCCGCGTGGTGGAGCGCGCGGTGGCGAGTAGCGGTTTGCTGGGACTGTTCAGCACCTACCCCACCCTTCTTCACGCGGTGATTGAACTGGCTGATCACGCAGAGGCCACGACGTCCGACCACGAAAGACCGGTCGTCCTGACCGCGATGTGGTGCTGCTCGGTGGGCATCACCTGGACGCTGGAATTGCGCCGGTTCGACCGCGACACCGGACTGGGGGAACTCGTGAACTGCATCAGCTCAGGCGTGCCCGTTACTCAAGCAGTGCCGGACACGCTGGCCCCGGAGCTACTCGCGGCCCGCGGGCTGTGGCTGTTCCGTGATGGGTCTCCGGCATCTCCTCCCGGCAGTCGGCATCGCATCGGCTATGCGTCTGCCGACGCCGAGCTCATCACACTGGCGCACCTAGTGGGTGACGATGCCGCCAGGGCCGGGGTACATCCGGTGATGCTGGCCGTATGGAACATGGCCGGGTTTTCCACCACTGCCGCTACGGGTTGGATGCGGGCGGGCTGTCTGTTTCCGCAGTGACCAGTAGACGCTCGACGTCGAAATCCCACGATCAGGACTTGACGGATGGTTTCCTGCGTGTCGTAACCGTGGGGGGCGAGAAGGCTGCGACATAGTCTTCACACGCGCCGGGCGCAGCGCAGCCACGTCGCTGGCGCCCGACGAGACTGCGGCCAGCGTCGAATCGAGACCATTAAGGTAAGGGAGGCACCGATGACTACCTCGGCAGTGAAGAACCGGCGGCGCCAGGACGTCAACCGTACCCGCGGGCAGTTCGATGACATCCTGGAAGAGCTAACCCACAGGATCGATGTGCCGGCGCGTGTCAGGGACAAGGTGCACGAAGCCAAGGAAGCCGTGCAGGTTATGACGGAAGAGGTCGAGCAGCAGGTACCCGAGATCGTGGAAACACATCCAGTTACGGCAGAACTTCTAGTTACGGCAGAACTTCCAGTGACGGCAGACGAGACGGTGTCGCAGATGACCGAACTGACTGACGAGGTTCGGGAGGAAGTGCCCCCGCAAGTGGCCGCGCACGTCGCGCCGCTGCCAGTCACGGCGCGGAAACGACCGCTGCCCATTGCGGCGATTGTAGTAGCGGTGCTGTTGGTGCTGTTGTTCCTGCGACGGATGCTTCGCAGGAACAACTGACCCCGGCCGTCCCCGGCTAGGCGTTGTTGTCGGCGCTTGGTTCCGAACGATCGGTGCAATGGCTCCGTTCATCGGCATCGTGGGTTCGGGTGATGGTGAACAGGTCCGGCGGTGGGTGGTCAAGTTGCAGGGTGACGTGAGTGATCGCGTAGTCGTGGGCGAGCAGGGTCTGCAGGTCCGTGCGAACGGCGTGGCAGTCCCGGCCGGGTGCGACGAGCACATGCGCAGATAGGGCTGGTTGGCCAGAAGTGATCTGCCAGACGTGCAGATCGTGGACCTCGACGACGTCGGGGTGGGCGGCGAGCCGGCCGCCGAGCGCCCGGGTGTCGATGCCGGCCGGGGCGGCTTCGAGGAAGATCCGGCCGGACTGGTGCACCAGCCCCACTCCGGCGCGAACCATCAGGGCGACCACGATCAAGGCGGCGATCGCGTCGGCGCGGGCGAACCCGGTGCTCAGCACGATCGCGCCGGCGATCGCGGTCGCGATGAATCCGTACAGGTCGGTCAGCAGGTGCTGGAAGGCGCCTTCGACGTTGAGGCTGGACCGGTTGGCTTTGGACAGGCACCAGGTCGCGGCGATGTTCACCACCACGCCGACCAGTGCGGTGACCAGCACCAGGGCCCCGGCGACCGGCGGCGGGTAGATGAGCCGGCGGATCGCCTCGTAAGCCAGCCACGCGGCAAGCAGCAGCAGGGTCAGCCCGTTCGCTTGGGCGGACAGGATCTCGACTCGCTTGAGCCCGTAGGTGTAGCCGCCGCGGGGCGGGCGTGCCGCCAGCCGTATCGCGATTATCGCGAGGACGATTGAGCCGGCGTCGGTGAGCATGTGCGCGGCGTCGGACAGCAATGCCAGCGACTGCGCAACCACGCCAACGACTACCTCACCGGCCATGAACACGACGATCAAAGCGAGCGCGATGCTCAACTTTCGGCGGTCGGTGTCTTGGCCGACCCCGTGCCCATGGCCGTGCCCATGCCCGTGCCCGTGCCCGTGCCCAGCAGCATTACTCACGGCCGTGATCTTAACGAACCATTGCTACATGCGCATACTTGATGCCCTCACGGAGATCCGGGCCGGCATTGCGGTTTCTACGGCGTGTCTTGCTCGTCGAGCGGCAACTCCCGGTGCTCTCGTCGCTGCCGTACCTCCACGTGCATCTCCACTGGAGTTCGTGCCAGCACAGCATCGACGAGCGTCGCCAAGAACTTCGCGGCAGTCAGATCATCTGGTACGGCGTCGTGACGTAGGTGGACGCCGGCTGCGGGATTCACGTCGCTCCACTCCGCGACGAGCAGGCAGGTCGCATCGTAGACGTCTGCTTCTGCTTTCAGCTTCCGCATCATATCTATCGCCCGCTCTACCGTGCCGGGCTCGGTCAGCGCGGTCGAACGCAGCACGAACAGGAAACCCATCGCCACCAGTGGATAGCGGCCCCGCAGGTTCTTGGCGTCGCCGTAGGCCTCTTCGAACCGGTTGGCGAGGTTCTTGCGGAATGATGCGACCATCGTCTTGGTCGACACCAGCAATTCCGCTCCACGCGACCACTGTGCGATCAACACGTCGACCTGTTTGACGTATGCGCGTCCAAGAATGCGGGCGTCCGACGGGGCGACCGCCCGGTTACGCGCGAGACAAGCCTGCGCGGCACCGCGAATTGAGGTGGGCAGTGACTCGACAAAGAGGCTGACCTCCCGCGGCAAGATTCTCGGTGCCGTCAGCCGTGGCCAGACTTCGTCTGTTCCGAAGCCGGCGCGCCTGAGTTCATGTGACACCCAAGCATCGGTCGCCTTGGCCAGCCGACCGGACTGCGAGCCGGCGCCTTCCCCGATGGGAACTCCCAGCATGGCTTCCAGCAGCTGGTAGTCCGGGAAGTACTGCATGCTTCCCGGAGATATGCGGACCCACGGATTGATCTCGGGACGTTGGGCGACGAGCGGCGCTAGCAACGCGTAGAGGTCTGAGGGTTCATCAGGTGCGGACGAGGGCACGGCTGGCACCTCCTCGGGCGGCGCGGCGGGCAGCCAACTGGGCATGCGCGTCGCGCAGCGACTTCACCTCCGAGGCGGCGATACCCAGCTCACCGACGAGCAGGACGTTGTCCACCAGCGCCACTGCCTCGGTCAGCCCCCCAGGACTGCTCAACCGAGCGGCGACCTGCGAGCGGATCGCGGTCAGCGCGGTCCGGGCATCGCGCAGGACACCCGGCTCGGGAACTGCGAGCCGGTCAGCCTCCTTCGGCTCCAGCTTGAGCATGCCGCCGCCATAGGCGCGACCGACCGTCTCCGCGCTCAGCAGCGTCATCGAGGTCAGCGCGCCCAGCGGCAGCAGGTCGATTCCCAGCTTGCGCAGTTCAGGCCGCAGGTACACGCCGTGCACCGAGTTGAGGTGATGAATCCCGGCGTGATTGGCGCACAGTCGTGGACTGTCGGCGTTCATGTAAGTCAACAAGACATCACAGGGCGCCACGAGCGGCACCCGCCACCAGGGCGAGCGAACCCGGCATTTGTAGGCAGTGTGCACTCCGAGTCGCTCGCCGGCCCGGATGTAGCGGCTGGCAGCGTGCGAGGGTTGCCCTCCGGGACGGAACAGCAAGGTCGACGATCCAGTATCGGTCAGCTGCTGATGAGCGGCGGCCGGGTAGGTCAGATTTCGCAGATGGCGCGACCCGGGCGGAGACACCGGCAGCAGTTCGTCGCTGCGCAGGCCCAGCTCGCGGGCGCGGTCTGCGGGCAGCGCGAAGTACTTGTTGTTGCCGGTGACCATGCCGAGGGTGGTCTCGCCCCAGGATTGCAGCGTGGTGAAATGTCCGCTTCGTTCGACGGCCAGATGCGTTTCCAACGCCGCGGTAGAAAGCAGGGAACGCGTCCACTTACCTTCGACCGGGTCCGGTTTCCAGG
>JAODNG010000515.1 GCA_025465385.1 Pseudonocardiales bacterium | reverse complement strand
GGTATTAATCGTCCGGCGGTAAGTCGAAAACGTAGCCAACCCCCCGGACCGTTCGTATGCGCGTAGGCCTGTCAGCGTTGCTTTCTATCTTTGTACGGAGCCGACGAATATGCACCTCAAGATAGTTCTGGACATCCACCCGGTCCGGACCCCATGCGTTATCCAGCAACTCACACCGGGTGACGACGCGACCAGCATTGTACATTAGCTGCCGCAGAATCACGAACTCCTTGCGAGGTAGGTGAACCGGTGTTCCGCGCACAATGAGCCTGTGCCCATCAAGCTGCAGCTCCACGTCACCGACTCTCAGGACTCGCAGTTGCCCGAGAGTCTGGGGATCCACCGACAAATAACGCTTTGCTTCAGGTGTGTTCGTTAACCCCCAGCTCCCGATCGATGACATCAGCCGAACCGTCCCAAGCCGTAGTTATCCGTGGCCTTCCCCCTCTGGTGGGCGAAGGTTTTCTCCGTCGCAGTGAAGACCACAGGCAGCGCCCCCACGAACTCGCGAGGTCCCTGGATCCACGAGTTCGAGTGCCCCGGGTGATCCGCGTGGCCAGCAGCAGGACTCCCACCGTTACAGTCCCGAACAACGTCCGACCCGTGAGGCAGGACGGGAGGGCGAGGTACTACCACGCTCAACGAGCTCCAGTGCAGTCCTCCCGGTGCGGTTACTGCCGTACGGCGATTGCTGGCCGGCCGTCTCCTGCTGGTCACGGGCACCTACCTCCGGGAGTCACGCTGTCTAGGCTGGATGACGGGCGGCTCTGTGTGCATAACGCAGCAGTCCCGCCACATGCTTGCGATAGAGACTACGGTAGTTATTCACAGAGCCTAGCCTTATCGCCTATTAAGGGTATGTTAAGTCACAGCGCTCGTATAATCGAATGCAGAGAGCTACATACCAATGGTATCGGGGGTGGATAGCCTGTCTGTATACAGGATCAGCAGCAGAGGCGCGCGCTCGATAGCGTCGGTGACTGGGTGGCTCCGGGGCGTCATAGGAAAGGCCACGGGCTAATGTGGTCGCGACGGTGATGATCATCATTATCACGGGCCGGTGTCCAGCCCGGTGGTAGCGGCCTAACCTGGCGCCGCAGAAGCTCACTCTCGGCCCTGATCCGCGCTACCACACTCGACACCCAACAACCAACAATGCTCTTCCCGACCTGCTGCCGCGGGGATCGCAGTGTGTTATGGGTATCTGAGGGGCTGGATGGGGAGTAGTCGGGCGGCACGGTAGGCGGGGTAGCTGCCGGCGATAAGGCCGATGATCAGGCTGATCGCGAATGCCGCCAACACGGGCGGGGCAGACAACACAGGGGTGAACCCGGCCAGGGCTCCGGAGTCGAAGGGCGATGCGACCGCTCGGATGAGGAAGATCAGTCCGATCCCGACTCCGACGCCGATGAGTCCGCCGAGGCCGGCTAGGAGGATGGATTCGACGAGGACCTGTTTAAGGATGGCGCGCCTGGTGACGCGGTTTGCTTCGCGGATGCTGACCTCGCGGGTTCGTTCGGTGACCGAGGCCAGCATGATATTCAGGACACCAATACCGCCGACGACCAGCAAAATTACCGCGACGGCCGGAATGAACAGGACGAGGATGTGCACGATCTGGTTGAAGGTTTCCAGCCGGTCTCCCAGGGATTGAATTTGGAAGTCTCGCAGGCGGGTGTCGGTGATGTGGTGGCGGGCATCGAGGATGCCGCTGACCTGGGCTATGGCGGCGGGCACGGCTGCCTGTTGGGTGGCTTGCACGGTGATTTCGTTGAGTGTATTGCCGGCCCCCCTGCCGTAGCCGACGATGTAGCGGCGGTCGGTGTCAAGCGGCACAACCGCTGTATTGTCCAGTTGCTCGCCGTAGCTGGTCATGACACCGATGATCCGGAATGGCACATGGTTGATCTGGATTGTCTGGTTCAGCGCCGCCGCGGGATCACCGAACAGTGTGCTCGCGACGGAAGGACCCACGACTGCCACCCTGGCGGCCTGGCGAGCCTGAGTTTGATCGAAGAACGCCCCCACCGTAAGGACCCGGTTGTTCGTCGCAGCCCAGTTATCCGTGCTGCCGATGATAATCCCCGAGAGGAGCTTGACGGTTCCGGTCGCTATCACTATTCCTGAGCTGTTGATGGATGGGGCGACGCTGGCGACGTTGGGTGCGTCCTGGAGCGCGGAGGCATCGGCGTCGGTGAGATTCCGGGCGGGTGGCCCCCCGGTGACCCCAGCAGTCGTCGGCACGACGGCGATAGCATTGGCCACCGTTTCAACACGCGCATCGATCGAGTTCTTGACCCCATAGCCGCATGCGACTAGGAGAATCACCGCCGAGACTCCGATGATGAGGCTGAACATGGTCAGCGCCGAACTCAGGCGGCGAGCGCGCAACCCGCGTAGCGCGGTGAGTAAAGTGTTCCGCCGACCCATTATGTGGCCTCTCCGCGGCTCTGCGTCACCGCATCGTCCGTCAAAAGCACCTACAGACATAACCGGTCATTGGGCTCGTGCGCAAGCAGTTCAGTGAATCTCCAGCGGATTGCCTCATTTCATCACAACGCGTAGATCGCCACTAACCGGCGTGTGCTCGGGGCGATAGCGCATCGGAGTTGACGGCACGCGCAGCGTGCTCGGGCCGGCCGATATATGGCACTGTCTGGCGAACCTTTATCGAGTTTACAGGGGTCGCTAGCGATGCGGCATGGGTCTGGCTGAGGTCACTCGCGCTCGGCAGGACTGCCACCTAGTGTCATGACGTGTCTGACTAAGCGCTCTTAGTATCGGCCGGCAATGGCGCACGCCGAATCGGGTGCGCGTCCTCACGGTCTCGGTGACTGATCGAGTCATGCCGGAGCGGCCTGTTCGGGATCGTGGCGCGGTGGCTCGGGATGTTCGAGGCGGCGCGCCTAGGAAGCCTGGGTGGCCTGTATGACCGGCCGGGTAAGTCGCCGCAGGCAACGATGGGGTACGCGACGTGGTCGTGATGTACCTGAACGCCCGGACAACTTTCCTACGTGCAGGGACCGCCATCGTCTCGACTGATGGGCACAGTCGCTGGTCGGCTGTACGGGTAATGCTCAGCTCAGTCGTGATGATCGTAATGTCGCCGGTTGAGGATCCCGCGAGATGGT
>JAODNG010000164.1 GCA_025465385.1 Pseudonocardiales bacterium | reverse complement strand
CCGATGCGCCACCTTGGCTGCGCGGGTTCAAGATCGACGCCCCACTTTATCCCCATGTTTGAAATAGAAAGTGGCGGGCAACGACCGGTACTGGTGAGTAGTCGTAGTTGGCTAACGCCCAGCTAGCGAGTGCTGATGGGCACTGTTCGGACTCCGCCAGCTGGTTCGATCTTGAATCGCAGGGTTGTTGGTTCAAGTCCAACTCGGGGAGCAGCCACAACGCAAGGATCGACCCTCGTAGGAACCGGTCTTGACCGCACTTAGTGGTCATGTGTCGGACTCGTCGTACGGTCCGAACAGGTGTCCGAGACGGTCGACCGCATCGCGCTGCGCCTTCCTGAGCACGTCGACGTAGATCGCGAGCTGTGCCCGAGCAGATCCTCGATCGTCTGAAGATGCGACACGCTGGGCGAACAGGAGCGTGGCGCACGAGTGGCGAAGATCATAAAAACGGATGCGCTGGACGCCTGCTCGCTTGAGCATCAAACGTCCAATTGATGTTGCGTGGTTCGAGTGCCGTGCCCTTCCGCGTGGTGAACACCAGATCCGAGTCTGTCCACAGGTCGCCAGCTCCTAGCCGGTCTGCCGCTTGCTGTGCTCGGTGCCGCCGCAGTGCTCGTATGCATGGCTGGGGGAGTGCGACCTTGCGAGTGGAGTCGCCGGTCTTGGTCTCGTCGTGCCGGAGTTTGCCGGCTACTCGCTGCAGCTGCATCGCCATCGTGACGCTGCCATCTACCAGGTCTACTCCTCCCAACGCAGTCCAAGTGCTTCACCCCGGCGCATGCCGAGCGCGATGGCCACCGCGAAGAGCGCATACAACCGGTGTTCCCGGATTGCGGCTAGGAATGTTGTCGCCTCAGCCACGCTCCATGTCTGGAATCGATGTTGCCGGGGGCGGGTCGGCTTCGCGAAGCTCGCGACGTTGCGTGTCAGTACTTCCTCGGCCACCAGGGGCGTCCAGCGCGGCGCGAAGTGTTCCGAATACGCGCCCTCGATCTGGTCGTCGAGAGCTTGCGCCAGCCCTACCCTTGCTTCTTTCACCCGACGCGCGCTTGGCCAGGACGAGGGAACGAGGCAGGCGTCATCACCGTCAGCCGCTTCGACCACCCGGCGACGCCGCCACACCTCAAAGTCACTCCCAGCTAGATGGTGGAATTCCGGCCTCTGGTTATTGTGACTCGCTCAAGACATCCATGCCTGGTGCGCGTCAAAGTGTTGGGCCAGCTTGTTGGTGTAATTGCAGCCACGGTGTGTGTGATGCGCCAGCTACGCGTGATCCGCCGGGGTGTCTATCAAGACCCTATGGCGCTCCGTCGTCGGTGGAGACCTGCCAGCTGATTACGATGGTGCGGTGGACACCTGCGTCGAGCAGCGCGTGAGCGCGGTGCTGGCCGTTGATGTAGAAACGATGGCCCTCGTCGTCGGACTCGATCTGGATGCCATCGGCAGGCGACACAATGGTGTCCAGGGCGTCGAGTTCCCATCCGGTGAGTCCTTCGATTTCGGCCTGGGTAAGGACATGACTCGCAATGCTGTCAGCTGGTATGGCGTTGCGCTGGCATTGTCGAACAAGCCGGATCGCGGTTTCGCTGACCTTGTGCCAATTCCCGCCGTGGTACCAGCAGCAGTACTCGATACGGTGGTTGGGGATGAGCTGGCGGACAAGCCGTCGCCACCACGGGATGCCCACGGGCATGCAGTTAGGCCGGCCGACGGGATCCGGGCGGGGCAGGTGAGCCACCCAGGCCACGGCGTAATGCAGCGTCCCAACCGGTTCAGATTCCTGCTCCGCGTAGCCCTCGCCGCGGCCTGGGTCGACTGCCACGCCGACGAGCTGTGCCAGTGTCTCATCCGGAACGGATCGCCACTGCGGGCTGGTGAGACCGTGACGGCCGTCGACGGTGAAGGTCACCAACTGGAAGATCGCCTTATTACGACCGAGCTCGCGCTGGATCCAAAGCGGCGGTTCCGCATCGTCTGGGAAGTACCGATGCCAGACCGCCATTGCATACCGCTCAGCACCATTGGTCAGCGACATGCCCTCCGTCGGCGTTTGGGTCGCGATCGCGATCGGCCGAGCATCGGGCGCAGTGAACAATTGGAGCCGGAATGTCGACGGTTCGGCCCCTCCCAGGTCGACGGCGAACATGTGATCATCGAGTGCTCGTTGGCGCATCGCGGCGTGGGCCAGGAGCGGGTCGGTCATCGAACACTCTGGCGGTTCGCGGGGTTAGTCACGCTGGTGCCTTTTCTCCTGGGTGGTTCGAGTTGCGGGCTAGGTACGAACAGAACGTGCCGAACAAGCGACGGCCCGGCACTCGCTGGGAGAAGCCGGCTCCAGCGCTGGGCCTTCGCTGTCCCCGTCCTCAGCGGGCCTGGGGGGCGAGGGCAGGGTGGATGGAACATCCCCACATCGCTGTCCGTGACCGTGGTGTTACTGGCTGTCGTCACGCTCATGTGAACCAAGACACCCCCGGGTGTCGGCCGCCCTCTACGGGCAGTGCTTCGGTGGATCGGCCGCGAGGCCCGGGATTCACTTGGGGAGACTGTCCCCAGTGCCGGGCCGTTTTCTCCTTCCACTCGGGGAAGGACGAGGCAAACGCGCCACCCGCTTGATCGCCGACAGTGACGATCCGGTTACAGGGTGCGATCACTCACCGGACTCGAGCCAGACCTGGCCCGACCTCGAGGGGT
>JAODNG010000162.1 GCA_025465385.1 Pseudonocardiales bacterium | reverse complement strand
GAAACTCGCGGGCGAGGCGAAGTGTCTGGTGATGGCACCTGTCCGCCGGGTGCCGGCTGGCAGGCTGTTAGCAGGTTGCTCAACTAGCCGTCGATCTCCTTTCGGAGAGCCCGGACGATCTCGTCATACATCTGGGGGTCAGCGGCCTTGAGAGCGCGGAGGTCTGGAACGAGAGTCTCGACGGCTCGTCGTATGGCTGGTACTCGTCGTTGGCCGCCGGTTATCTGTTGCACTCCGTTGACGAGGTCGTTAAATCGGTTGATCACCTCTCGATCACGCCCATCGACCGACTCGTCAGGCAGTCGACCGATCAAGACGGCGATCACATCAATGAGGATGCTGAGTTGTTTTCCGTAGCTTCCGACCTGGCCGATGACCTTATTCTCGAGGGCAGCGTCCTGTTCGTTTACTGCAACGAAGAATTGGGGGTTGAAGAATCGGCTCCAGTTAGTCCGCGGGTCTATGGTGAAATTTCGGAACGCTTCTTCGAAGGGAAAAGATGCCGATGTGTCCGTCATTTCAGGCTCCTTAACTTGCCGGCTGTTGGACGTCGGTCCGGGCGGCTACTCCTTGAGGACGGTGATCAGGCGGGAATGAAGTCGTCGGCGTTATCCCGGTAGTCGTTGGCTCGAAGGCTGGTCCCGACGCTGTGAGAGCTCAGCGACCATGGCGCGGACTGTGGCGAGCGGGTGGCGTAGTGGCCGAAGGACAGCGCGGTTCCAGGGTGTCGAGAGTCGAGCCGACCTGCGCGCCGGGGTGCAGGTCGGCGTAGATATGCGCGACATGCACCCTCGCTCCGTCGGCGCGGAAATGGTCCATCGAGGCGCGTCAGTCCCGATTCACGCACACCCTGCCAGCTACTCTGCACAACTGGGAAGTGCAACCCGTTCAGTCTAGAGAAGCTGCAACGCAGCGCCATGAAGCTCGGCGCTGGCCAAGCCGGGCCTCCCACAGCCGACCGTTGGGATGGCGGGACACCGGCGGTGGCTAACGAGCCAGCCCCTGAGGCGCTGATGGACCCTA
The DNA here is from genome assembly GCA_025465385.1 of Pseudonocardiales bacterium. Classification (GTDB taxonomy): domain Bacteria; phylum Actinomycetota; class Actinomycetes; order Mycobacteriales; family Pseudonocardiaceae. The sequence continues at coordinate 2,679 of JAODNG010000162.1, read as the reverse complement.
CCGTTCTTGGGGCGCAGCGGACGGGCCCCGTGTTCTCAGTGCGCCGGAGAAGGGCTTCCTCGATGGGCATCTGACGACGAGCGGCCATGCTCCACGCTCCATGAGAGATCTTTCCCTGTCACTGGCAGCGTTCGGCCCCGGCGAGGACGATCAACCGGCCGACAGCACATACCGTAAAGAGCGCGCGCGTCCGGGTTGCTCTGTAGACCGCGCCGGGGCAGTTCGGGCCGGCGACTTGTCCATGGCACTGGCATCAACTTATTATGACTATTGTTTAATGGTATCAGAACCACGCGGTGAATCCGGTAAATTGGGCATTGTTTTACCATGATATGATAAGCTCATGCCCCGATATTTAGGCCGCTGTTTCACTGTTGTGACAGCATTTGTTACCGTTCTTGCGGCGACGGCGTGCTCGACACCACAAAGAGTCGCACCACAGGCGGTAGGGCCGCTTGCTCATCCGCTTGCGGACCCGATTGCTTCCGGCTTGGGGTTGACTCTTCAGGAGTTCGCGACGATACCGCCGTCGAAGCCGGACCCGTTGCCACCACCCGGTGACAACCTTGACCGGTGGGCCCGGATAAATTATTTGGGTGAGATCCCGGACGGTTCGGGACGCCTGTTCGTGCCCGACCTCAACGGCAAGATGTACCTCATAAAAGATGGTAAGCCACAAACCTACCTTGACGTCGGCGCGGAGTTCGCTCCGAATTTTCTGAATACTAAGAGTCTCTCAAACGGGTTCGTTTTCGTAGCTTTCGACCCGGAGTTCAGTAAAACTGGAAAATTTTACACCGCCCACACCGAGGCTGGCCCTGCGCTTAATCCGAAGGTCCCGCAAACTAAGGTACCCGACTTGCCCTACCCCCAGGAGATGCCTGCACAAGCTGTGGTGACCGAGTGGAAGGCGGCTGATCCAGCCGCGAGCACATTCAAGGGAACGCGACGGGAAGTGCTCCGGTTCGGATTCGCCGATACCATACATGGACTCCAGCAGATCAGTTTCAACCCGACCGCACAGCCCGGCGACAAGGACTACGGACTGCTTTATATCGCCGTCGGTGACGGTGGCGTGGTCGGTGAAGAGAGCCCGGGTATGGTGACCACGGTGCCTCAGGATCTGAGAGTTCCGCAAGGAAAAATCCTGCGCATCGATCCGCGGGGCACTAACGGTGCCAACGGAAACTACGGAATTCCGGCGGATAACCCTTTTGTGGGCAGGCCGGGCGCCGCCCTCAGGGAGATCTACGCCTCCGGTCTGCGCGATCCCGTCCGCTTCAGTTGGGACTCTGGCAACGGCCACCGGATGTTCTTGGCCAACATTGGCGAGCAGGAGATCGAATCGATCTATGAGGTGCACCCCGGAGACAACTTCGGCTGGAGCCAGCGGGAAGGCCCGTTTGTGTTCAAGGCCGGTGACCCCTCTTGTGGTGTCTTTACTCCGCCTGTTGATGATCGTAGATACGGTTACACTTATCCTGTGGTGGCTTTTGCCCATAACCCACCGCCGGATCAGCCGCCGTGCCGAACCAGCGGCCATGCAGTGGTCGGCGGATTCGTCTACCAAGGTAGTAGTGCGACTGAGCTGCGCGGCAAGTATCTGTTCTCCGACTTCGTGCCGGGACGCGTCTTCTATGCCGACACTCGAGAGATGCACTCGGGCGGAAAATTGGCCGCAGTTTATGAGCTCGGGCTGTTTGCGGACGGAGGTCAGCCGGTTACCATGCAGCAGCTTGCGGGGAGCTCCCGAGTCGATTTGCGGTTCGGCACCGATAGTCACGGCGAGCTCTACCTGCTGTCGAAGGCAAATGGCAAGATCTGGAAAATCATCGGTACGCACCGGACGTCGTCGCCACCACCACCACGATGATCAGGTGAGGTCGATCCTGGTCACGCCGAGGAATTCCTACCTCGTGCAGTTCACCGGCCACGGAGGTGATCGCGGCAGTGCACGAACCTGCTCGAGTGTGGCTAGCCAGCGGCGCCGGTAACCCACTAGGTATGTGCCAACCACGCTTGGCGACCATTGGACGAAGTGTTTGGCGTCAGGTGCTCGTTCAGGCCATTGAGGCACTCAGATGGACCTGTCCTACGGCTCGGTGACGAACGTAACGTTCACTTCGCTGGTTTGGCGCTTCACCTCTGCGGTGACCTGATGGCCGCCGGAGCGACCTGTCGAAACCGAAGCCAGCTCGGTCGGGGGCCGCGATCAAGAGGAGAGCCCATGACCTTTCAGTCGAGGAATCTGGACAACCCGGATGAAACTCGGAAGTTCACCCACGGTGAGATCGGGTTGGTGACGGTGTCCGGGGCAGTTGTTGGTCGAGCTGTTTTCCAGCCTGGCTGGCGATGGTCCGAAGACGTCAAGCCGATCGCTGGGACGGAGTCCTGCGAGGCCGCCCATACGGGATATATCATTTCCGGCCGGATGCACGTCACGATGGATGACGGAGCCGAGGGCGATCTGGGGCCTGGCGATGCGTTCGTCATCCCGCCCGGCCACGACGCGTGGATCGTCGGTGACCAGGCCTGCGTTGCGCTCGACTGGTCCGCCGCAGCGGAGTTCGCCAAGCCTTCTGAATGATCGTGCAGCCGCATCGTGGCGTCGCTGGGTGAACGGACACCTAAGTCACTTGTCGCCGATGCGAGTCCGACACTGTGCGCGCCTGGCGGTCA
>JAODNG010000160.1 GCA_025465385.1 Pseudonocardiales bacterium | reverse complement strand
GGTGTTCGCCACCTACCGGCTCAACCAAACCGCGACAGACCGAGTCGCCCGCACCCTGTCCGCGTGGTCGGTCACCAGCAACGCCACCATCGCCGCGCTGACCGCCCTGTGGGGGATGCTGGCCAGCATCACCAGCCCCCGCACCGCGATCGCGATCGCCGGTCTCCTCCTCCTGACAACCCCGCTTCTGCTCCCCCGCCACGACCACACGCCACAGCACGAGCAGGAATACGTCATGCGAAACAACAACTAGCCACCGTTAACCGCCGATGAGCTGCTCGGCGAGTTGGTATAGGCCGATCAGGAGCAAACCGCCGGCAGCGAGCTGCCCTGCCGCCTCGCGGAACCGTTCACCGACCCGCGCGCCGAGGAATAGTCCGAGCTGCGAAGCAATCAACCCTTGAAGGGCGATGGCGACGAAGCCGGCCGCGATTGGAATATGGGCAAGGCCAAGACCGAAGCCTGCCACGAGCTCGTCCGGACTGATCGAGATGCCAAGTCCAATGAGCCCGAACACGCTCTCGCTAATCCGTTTGCGAACGCGCTCGACCTCATGGGTGTCCCGGTCTAGCAGTAAATAAGCTCCTAGCAGGACGAAGACGCCGGCGCCCACGTAATCTGCCGGCTCACCGATCGCCTGGGCGAGTTCCGCGCCGAGCACTAAGCCGACGAACATCGCGCCGACCTGGCACGTAGCGAGCACTAGTGAGACCCGCCATCGTGCCCGACCGGTCAGTCCCAGAGCGCCGAGGGCGGTAGAGACGGAGAGCACGTCTAGACCCAATGGCAATACGAAGACCGCGGTCTTGATAAGTGATCCTAGCATAGCAGGATATGACCTCTATCAATGAGAATGCCCTGGAGATACTTTCTCACTGAAATCACCTCAGACGGGCCAACGAGGAACCCTATGGGACGCCGGTCACCGTCTCGTCGACACCTGAGAATGCTGACTGACTGGCTGCGCCCACCGGTCGGCTTCAAGCGCTGGATGGTCGAGTGATCGGGAAACTCCCGACCAAATTAGCCTGTTCGGCCCTGACAATCCTCAGCTACTGGTACGACTTGAGCAGGAGTGCAGTGGGCGAAGATGAGCACACCTATAAGAGTGACGTCTGGCATCGGCTCACGGCATCAAATGCCCAATCAAGTCGGGTTAGCACCGCCCGGCGCGTCCCTGCGTCATCTTGGCGCCGAGTTGACGTGATCACTTCGATGGATGGTCCCTCACGCTGTACCGTTCCCCGACAGCTTCTCTCGCCAGGGCTGGAGCTTACAGACGGCCTATGGCGCTGGTCTTTCCCCACCTACCGCGTGGTGAGCGCGCCACTGCTCGGAGTGGGACATCGATGGCACCCGGAGATCGGAGATCGCGCGACCCATGGGCAACTTAGTTCGTCTTCTGTTGTTCGTGCTACCGCTGGGCCTCGACACGTTCGCGATCGCCGCTGCCGTGGGTGCGAGCCGGCCGTCCCGCCAGGCTCGCTGGAGGATCTCAGCGATCTTTGCCATTTTTGAAGGCGGTATGCCATTGCTGGGTCTCGCCCTCGGCGCGTCTCTGGGGCATACAGTCGGGAGCGCCGCAGACTACCTCTCGGGTGGCCTGCTTGCTGCACTCGGTAGCTACTTATGGTGGGCCAATGACGGAGACGATGATGATGACGAGGTGGCGAAGGCGCGGCGACTCGCCAACGCGCGTGGCCTCGCCCTAGTCGGGCTCGCGTTATCGATTAGTCTCGACGAACTGGCAATCGGCTTCAGCCTCGGCCTCGGCGCCAGCGTAACGGTACCCGCCGCCACCGTTGCCGTCATCGCAATCCAAACACTGGTCGTCTCTCAGCTAGGGCTGTCCTTCGGCGTCCGGATCAGCGAACACGTGCGCGAGCGCATCGAACGCTTCACTGGCCCCGTCCTGGTTATTCTCGGCATCTATCTGCTTGCCGAAGCGCTCGTCCTTATCAGGCTGGTCACTGCACGCGACGCCGTGGTCGCCACTATCCTCATACTCGTCCTGGGTGCTGTCGCGATCTACCTCCGCTACGAGGCTCGATCCCAGCGCCTCCGGCCATGGCACCGCGAGCTTCATGGTGACCTTCGGTCGGGCTACGGGCGCCAACGGGCCGCGGAGAGGAAACCCCGGCCTCCGGTGCTGCGCTGACCTACTTCTGCTTGCGCCGGAACAGCCGGATCAGCGGGTCGAAGCGGAGATCCACCACGCGCTCCTTCATCGGAATCAGAGCATTGTCCGTGATCTTGATGTGTTCAGGGCAGACTTCGGTGCAGCACTTGGTGATGTTGCAGAATCCCAGGCCATGCTCATCCTGTGCGGCCCGTTTGCGATCCACGCCTTCCTCGTCGGCAGCATCCAGCGGGTGCATGTCAAGTTCGGCGATGCGCATGAGAAAGCGCGGCCCGGAAAAATTCTCTTTGTTCTCCTCGTGATCACGGATCACGTGACAGGTGTTCTGGCACAGGAAGCATTCAATGCACTTGCGGAACTCCTGCGAGCGCTCCACATCCACTTGCTGCATCCGGTACTCGCCAGGCTCCACTCCCTTCGGCGGCATGAAGGACCGCACCTCGCGTGCCTTGCGATAGTTGTATGACACGTCCGTGACGAGGTCGCGGATGACCGGAAAAGTCCGCATTGGAGTGACCGTCACCGGCTGTTGCGGCGGCAACGTGGACATCCGCGTCATGCACAGCAGTCGCGGCCTGCCGTTGATCTCGGCGCTGCACGATCCGCACTTGCCCGCCTTGCAGTTCCACCGCAC
>JAODNG010000403.1 GCA_025465385.1 Pseudonocardiales bacterium | reverse complement strand
CAGGTTCGCGGCCTCGGGTTCGAACGGGATGTAGCCGACCTCGTCGATCACGAGCAGGGGATAACGCGCGAGACGCACGAGTTCGTGCTGAAGCTGGCCGGCGTGGTGGGCGTCAGCGAGCCGGGCGACCCACTCCGACGCGGTGGCGAAGTGGACCCGGTGCCCGGCTTGGCAGGCGCGGATGGCCAGCCCGGTCGCGAGGTGGGTCTTGCCGGTGCCTGGTGGGCCAAGGAACACCACGTTGTCTTTGGCGGTGACGAAGTCCAGCGTGCCTAGGTGGGCGAGCAGGTCGCGTTTGAGCCCCCGGGCGTGATCGAAGTCGAACTCCTCCAACGATTTGCGGGCCGGGAAGTGGGCTGCGCGGATGCGGCTCTTTCCGCCGTGTGACTCGCGGGCGGCGACCTCACGTTGCAGGCAGGCGAGCAGGAACTCCTCATGCGTCCAGGACTCCGCCCGAGCTCGCTCGGCGAGCCGGTCGACCGACTCCCGCAGCGTAGGTGCCTTCAGCGCGCGCGTCACAAACGCGATCTCCGCGCTGAGGTCACGGGCCGTGGTCGGTGTTGTGGAACGGGTGTTGGTGACCATCACGCCACCCCACCATCGACACCGAGTAGCGCGTCGTAGTCGGACAGGCACCGGGTCTCGACCTCAGTCTCGACCGGTGGACGCACGACCTCAAGCCGCTGGCGTCGCAACGTTGTGGCGGCCGCGAGGTGCTCGGGATCGTGGATCGTCTGGTGTTTGGCCCAGACCCGCTCGTGGTCGGCGACGATGCGCCCGTCACAGAACACGCGGACCCGGTGCAGGTCCGCGGTGATCTCAATCCGGCGCCCGATCACCGAGGGATGCACGGAGTAGTCGTTGCCGTCCAGGCGCACGTAGTGATCGCGCGGCAGCCGCTGCGAAGACCGCCAGCCCACCACCGGGGCGACCGGGGGCAGGGCGAGCATCGCAGCGCGATCGGCGTCGAGGCGATCCGCCGGCCGGCAGCCCAGGACCCGGTGCTGGCGGGTGTTCGCGCGCCCCAGCCACTCCTGCAGCTGCTGGTTGAAATCAGCCGGTGACCCGAACGACCGGCCGGGCAAAAACGATGTCTCCAGATAATCGTGGAACCGTTCCACCAGACCCTTGGCCTCCGGGTCAGCCGGCTTGCAGATGATCACCTTCGTCCCGAGTGTGCCGCGAAATGCGTGGCACTCACCCGTCAGCTCAGGCCGGCGGTGCCGCCACCGGCCGACCGCGCCCTCACCATCCCAAACCAGCACCCGCGGCACCGCGCCCAGTGCTGTGATGAGCTGCCACCAGCCGGCATACAGATCCGGCACGCCACGGCTGGGCACCAACACCCCTAAGGACCAGCGTGAATACCCCGTCACCATCGTCAACACCGGCAACTGCTTGGCCGTGCGCTCATACCCGAATCCAACCGGCACCACGATGTCGGGAAACCAGAAATCACACTGCGCGATCTCGCCCGGCTCATAACTCGCCCCGCCCCGCCGGGTCCGCCGGCAGATACAACGGCCGCAGCTGCGCGACCCGACCGCTCAGCGTGCGGATCGAGTACGGCCAGCCGATCCGCTCAGCGATCACTGTCGCCGGCATCCTCGGATACGCCGTCAACAACTCCCGGATCCGCGCCTGAAACCCGTCCACCAGCGAACTCCCCGGCGCACGCCGATACTTCGGCGGCCCGTCACTGGCCAGCGCGGCCTTCACCGTGTTCCTCGCGATCCCCATCACCCGCGCGATCTCCGAGATCGGCATGCCCTCCGCCCGCCGCAGCCGGCGGATCTCTGCCCAATCCTCCACGTCCAACACCTGCTTCCTCCCCAGCTCGGTTCGAGCCAGGGTCCAGGGGAAGCTGGTCAATTTTCGGTTGCCACGCAGTGGTCAGTTTTCAGTTGCCGTCGACACCCTGAAGGCGCTGTTGCGTTAGCGGGAAGGTGGGCACGGTCGACCACGGCCTGTGTGGTGTTCAGATGGCGAGGGCGAGTTCGGTCAAGACTGCGGGGAGCCGGTGAGTCGGATCGAGATCGACGGCCAGTACGTAGTGACCACGGCGCAGATTCTGGACGAACGCGTGTCCTGTACAGATCACTCGGGCTGAGCGCAGTCGTTTGAGACCACGCATCGGCCGCAGTCGGGACTTCAGCCGGCCGTGATCAGTTTCGACTGCGTTGTTCGCGTACTGCTCGGTGACATGGCAGGCCGAGGGCAGCAGCTCATCGAGCACTCGCGGATACGTGGAAGCCCGGTCGGTGCTCACCTCGGTCGGTCGTGTGCCATGGTCGAGCGCCTGGATGAAGAATCGGCGAGTGGCCGCGAGATCCCGTTTCTCCGCGACGAGGACGTCGATGACCTGGCCAAACTGGTCGATCGCCCGGTACAGATAGACCCACCGCCCGGCGATTTTGACGTACGTTTCGTCGACGAACAACCGATCACCGGGGGCGTGCCGGCAGGTCGTGCTGCGTCGATCAGTAGCGGGGTGAACCGCTGCACCCACCGGTACACACTCACGTGATCAACTTCGATACCACGCTCGGCCAGCAGCTCCTCGACATCTCGATAGGACAGCCC
>JAODNG010000339.1 GCA_025465385.1 Pseudonocardiales bacterium | reverse complement strand
CGCTGGGCGTGGTGCAGGCCGCGTCGGGAGTGGACGCGTCGAATGTGGCGCCTGACCAGGTCGCGCTGCTGCCGGTCGACCCGGATGCCAGCGCCGCGCGGCTCCGTCACGGGCTGGCGGCGCAGCTGGGTGTCGATGTCGCCGTGGTGATCACCGACACGATGGGCCGGGCGTGGCGAATCGGGCAGACCGACACCGCGATCGGGGCCGCCGGGTTGCGGGTGCTGCACCGCTACCTGGGCACCGTCGACCGGCACGGCAACGAGCTGATGGTCACCGAGGTAGCCGTCGCCGACGAGGTGGCCGCCGCCGCCGACCTCGTCAAGGGCAAGTTGGCTGGAGTGCCGGTGGCGGTCCTACGCGGCCTGGCGTGTGGCGACGACGCCAGCACCGCAGCGGATCTGATCCGCCCACTGGCCGACGATCTGTTCTGGCTGGGCACCGACGAGGCGCTGGACCGAGGACGAGTCGCGGGCCGGGCGGAGGCAGTGTTGTTGCGGCGTTCGGTGCGCACGTTTCGTGCCGACCGGGTAGATCCGGAGGCGCTGCGCCGCGCGGTCGGGATCGCGCTGCGCGCGCCGGCACCGCACCACACCCGGCCGGTGCGATTCGTCTGGCTGGCCGACCGGCAGGTCCGTCGCCGGTTGCTCGAGGCGATGAGGCAGGCATGGCGGGCCGACCTGCGCTGCGACGGGCTGGCGGAGGACCACCTCGAGCGCCGGGTACGGCGCGGCGACCTGCTGTTCGACGCTCCGGAGGTGCTGGTGCCGGTGGCGGTGCCCGACGGCGCGCACGCCTACCCCGACGCGCGCCGGCGAGCCGCCGAGGAGGCCATGTTCACCGTCGCCGCTGGTGCCGCCGTGCAGGGTCTGCTGGTGGCGTTGGCGGCTGAGGGGCTTGGCTCCTGCTGGGTCGGCTCGACACTGTTCTGCCCGGATCTGGTTCGCGCCGAGCTCACATTGCCTCCGGACTGGCGGCCGCTCGGCGCCATCGCCGTCGGCCACCCGACGCAACCGCTGCAACCGCGCCCACCGGGTGATCCGGATGATGGATTGGTCCTGCGATAATCCACCGCGATGATCACCAGCTCGAATGCCAGCGGCCCGACCGTCACCGCGCCGAATGCCCCCGCATCGAATGCCCCGGCACCGAATGCCGCTGTGCACGCTGATGCGACGCAGACGCTGTCGCGTTGGCAGCCCAGCGACCCAGGCCAGCGGGCCCTGCTCCAGGCCTTCCGCGGATTTCTGGCCGCCTGCCCGGACGCCTGCGCCCGGTCCTGCGTTCCCGGCCACCTGACGGCATCCGCGGTGGTCCTCTCGCACGACCGGACGCAGGTGCTGCTGACTCTGCATCCTCGGGTCGGGCGCTGGATTCAGCTCGGTGGGCACTGTGAGGAGGGTGACGCCGGACTCGCGGCGGCGGCGTTACGGGAGGCGACCGAGGAATCCGGCATCAGTGATCTGGAGATCGATCCTCAGCCACTGCATCTGGACGTCCACCCGATCACCTGCTCGCTGGGTCTGCCCACCCGGCATTTCGACGTGCGGTTCCTGCTGCGCGCCCCGGCGGGCGCTATCCCCGTGCGTAGCTCAGAGTCCCTAGACCTTGCCTGGTGGCCGGTGAACGCTCCCCCACCCGACGTAGTAGCCATGCTCGCGGCCCTCGGATGATCGCCATTCGGAGCCGAAGCGGCCCCAAGTTACGCCAGGTGGGTGGTGTTTGTCCGCGCACAAGGGCCTCGGAGCGGCCCAAGGTCTAGCCCATGACCACCACCGTAAACCCCCGGTGCACGCCACCAAACCGGTACCTAATTTGGTGATCTTGTCCAAAGCAGTCTCTGAACTGCGGAGATTCCGCAGTCGGCTCGGCTCGGGTTTCCCCAGGCCGCAACGCACACGAGTGAAGCTCCGAATGTCAACCGGAGGTCCAACTGGATCTTGCGAGCGTGCCGAGAAGTTGACGTTCTTGCCCGAAAGTCGTTCTCCTGTCGCTCCACACATGGCGGCTGCCAGAACTGCTGGTCAGATGAGCAGCCCAAACATATATCCCACTACTAATACCCCGACGACCAAGGCTGTTCCCGGAACAGTGACCACTCTTTTCTGGACCGGCAGCTCGACCCCGGTCCACTCTATCTCAAACTTAGTCACTGCAACTGTCGCAATTCCGACGACCAAAAGGAGGAAGCCAAGAATCGGCACGGAGCCAAAGAGGAAGAAACTCGTGACGATTGCAAGCAGGCCTGACGCCAACAACCGTAGGTGGCGATTCCGGTGGAGCATATCCGCCGGTCCCAGTATGTCTGCAACTGCAGGGGCCACGTGGCGCCTGTACCAGTTCTGGCAGTCGGTCGACCGCTGGTGCCAGTCTTCATCTTCCAACTCGTTGACGACAGGATTAACCGTGGTATGCGTACTCTTCGATCCCGCTGCGGAAGCCTGAAGCGTGGTTCTGGTCACCGAGCTTACGCGCTGCCTCTCGCGCTCAACGCTGCCCGTCTCAACCCGCCGAGTAGCAAGGCTTTCTTTCGATACAGCGCGCGCGGTCCCACAATCCGCGCAGAACCGGGCGCCCTCCCACTTTTTACTTCCGCAGTTCGTGCAGTACATGATCTACTCCTCGCGTACCGCGGCGTCGCACGTGACCGCATCGTCGTAAAAGATATCGCGATATCGACGGATGTGGTACCGAGATCACACAGTGTGTCCGCGTCATCACCGATCCGATGCTCCTCCTGTGCCTAAAGAATCCAAGATGGAGACGGGGAACACCCATACCACCTACATCCTCCTAGATCACCATCGGCTGTTAGCCGGACAAGACAGGCAGTCTCCATGCCGTCGGAGGCTGAGGACAGGGGTCGAAAGCTCAGCACGGGTGCTTGGCGTGACCGCAACGGTCGCCAAACCGCGCCGCGCCGGCGCCCCGCAGAATGCGAGCACACCGAGCCGACGGATTTTTCCGCGCCGCCCCGATCTTGCTCAGCAGCTCAACATGACCGATCGAGGTTCGCCAGACAGCCAGTGAGAGTCCGCGACAACATGGTCGCCGAGGACTGGTCGACGTGAACGCGGACAACATCAGCCCCGTCGTCGAAGCGCGGAGCCGCCAGCTCCGAAGATGCCTCATGACGTTGAACCGCCCTGTCCAGCTCTTCCGACGCAGGTGGCGAAGTGCGGGGCGGACGAGCTGGCCTGTAAGCCGGATTCTGCCCGCACGGCTCACCGACCTGGGACGATGGTCTTTGCAGCCTGTTGTCTGATCTGCTGATACACCGTTTTGGCAGCGTTGGTCACCATTGACCGTCCGCGGACGTCTTACGGACAATCTGCGGACAGTCAGAGATCGTCCAAACCGTCCCCTGTGGACGTTGTGCGGCCCGCTCGCCAGTCGTCGGCGAGTCGGGCCATGGCGTAGACCGGGCGCCCCCCGGCATCGACGCGGCGGTCGATCGGGTCCTCGACCTGGGCGGCTGGGTGGACATTGAGCCCTACCACAGCGAGTTGGGCCGGATCGCGCGAGTCGCTGACCCCGCTGGGGACAGCTTCGCGCTCATCGACCCCACCGCGCCGGATCCCGCCGGCCGAGCTAGCGGCCGGTTCAGCCCGCGTGGACGATCCCTACGACGACTGACCCTCTCTTAGGCGAGGAACATCCAGCTGCGCTGTGCGTCGGGTAAATAACCGCTCAACACCGCTGTGCAATGCGGCACGGACGCGAGGCGCCGCGCTGCGGGCGCTCGAATCACGCCCCGTGGCTGACGTGCCCTACCAACCTCTGCCTCGTCGACGCTTATGCGACGGTCAGCGCAGTCGCAGCGCGGCTGCCCAGAGCCCGTGTGGTCCCTCGATCAGTACCGGTGGCTGGGCGCCCAGGTCGGCGAGCGCAT
>JAODNG010000320.1 GCA_025465385.1 Pseudonocardiales bacterium | reverse complement strand
GGTTGTGTTTTGGCTGTTGCGCCGCTGTCGTGGGGGGCATGTCAAGAGCGACAAGCAGGTCCGCGAGAAGGTCAAAGACGCCGTGAAGGACGTCGCAACAACTAGCCGCGACGGGGATAGGTCCCCTTCTGTCCCTCCCCCCGCGTAGCCAACAGCACAATCGGATCCGGGTGAGAGCGACCTTCGCGCCAACCGATTCATCCACGTCACGGGGTGCGACGGGTATAATCATGCGCCATGTTCCTCGTTGCGACTCAAGCTGGCCTGCTCGCCGCGCACCTCGAGGCCCGGGGTTTCCTCGCGGGTATCGGGAAGACCATCCTCATCGTGATCATCATTGTCGTCGTCATCGGCGCGTTAATCGGGTTCTCAGTGGGCCGCCGCAGGTAGACCCGCGGTGTCGAGCACGTGATCGCTGATCCTCTGTAGGCCTCCTGCCCGAAACGCCGGATGCGGCTCGGGGATGATGGTGCTCACGCCCTGATCAAGGATTACACCGGCCCGCATCCACACCGATTCCGCGACCCCTGTCGGCGAGGACTGCTGATGTCGGCTCACTCCGGCTAAGGTGAGTCAAAACCGACCACAATGCCGGGGCCGCGGTCGAGGACTACCTCGACACCCGAGAACACCACTCCCCCGCGCTGTTCATCGGTTTGCAGCCGGCGAACAAGGCCACCAGCTCCAACCGGCTCACCATTGCCGGTGCGCAGCATGATTGCCGCCAGCTCGCCTAGCAAATCGACATCCCGCCGTTTCACCCACACCAGCTCCGGAACACGCTTGGAACACTGCTCCAAGAGACCACGGGCGATGCCCGGCTCACCGCCGAATCCCTCGGCCACGGCGCCTGGGGTCAATGAGCGGCTACACCGAAATCATCGACCAGCGCCGCCGCGAGGCGTATAAGGAGATGCAGCGCCGGGGACTGTGAACGAGTTAGCGCGGCTCCCACCCTCCGCCGCCGGCTTAGGGTGTTATCCAGCATGGAGCAGGTTTGAGGCAGGGAAGCCGTCGGTGCTCGGGTCACCAGCGGCCGGCGGCGCATGGAGGTCGCCGATAGACGGTTGTGCTCTGTCCGACGCTGGCATGGACGACCAGTCCCAGCCCCCGTTGACCACTTGGCATCGCGGGCGCCGTCAGCTGCCCCGTTGCGGAGTAGAGTCGGTGTCACCGAGGGTCTTTCGCACCCTGGCTTCCAGGCCAGCCTCGCCCTTGGCGATCAGCGACCGGCCCCGGAGTGGGCCTGGATCGAGGCCCACTATGGCCACCCTCGTAGATATGTCGACGGTGTCCGCGGTGGATCCGCTGGAGATGACGGCATCTAGCACCTCGTTCGGGGTGCGCCGGCGGCGCAGCCCGGGTGTTGCCGGTGGATTCATTGATGGTGATTGGTGGTCGCGCTCGCTGGACCTCAGCATCGAGCTTCCGCGGTTACTGGCCGGGAGGTACTCGGCCGGATATGGCGTCCACCGAGTCGAGGGCCGGCGCACCCAGGAGGTCGCATCGATCAGTCTCGTTGACAGTTCAGGGTGGCGACGCGTCTGCCTGGTAGTGATCCCCCCGCAGACCGATCCTGTGATCACACAGCGGGCCCTGACTCTCGCGGGACTCGGCAGTGACATACACCACGCCGATGACATCCGCGAACGTGCCAACCGCCCGGTCTCGCCACCAGTCATCCACAGCGGTGAGGTCGATCGCCTGTCTATGGCCAACTGGGAAACCGATGGTGGGCGGGTCTTCACATCACCAGCGGCGTCGCCTCCAGTGTGATCTCCGCTGTTCGCCTCCATCTGGTCGAGATGAACGATTTCCTACGCAACATTTCACGCAATCTCTAAGGAACACAATGAACGTTCTGATCGTCATTGCCGTCGCTGTCGTCGCTCTGTTCCTGCTGGCAATAGCGCTGGGGCTGAAGATCATCAAGCAGTACGAGCAGGGTGTGCTGTTCCGGCTGGGTCGGGTACTCGGTGTGCGAGAACCCGGGCTGCGGGTAATCATCCCGTTCGTCGACGTGCTGCACCGAGTCTCGCTGCGCATCATCACGATGCCGATCCAGTCCCAAGGCATCATCACCCGCGACAACGTCAGCGTCGACGTGTCGGCGGTGGCCTACTTCCGGGTGGTCGACGCGGTGAAGTCGGTCGTGGCGATCGAGAACGTCTACACCGCGATCAACCAGATCGCCCAGACCACGTTGCGCAAAGTGGTCGGTCAACACACCCTTGATGAGACGCTGTCCGAAACCGACCGCATCAACCTAGACATCCGCGAAATCCTCGACGTCAGCACCCTGGACTGGGGTGTGGAAGTGACCCTGGTGGAGCTGAAAGACATCCAGTTGCCCGAGGGCATGAAACGGGCCATGGCCCGCCAAGCCGAGGCCGAGCGGGAGAAGCGCGCGAAGATCATCAACGCTGAGGGTGAGTCCTTGGCCGCTGCCGCGCTCGGTGACGCCTCGGACATCATGATGGCCCATCCTCTAGCGTTGCAGCTGCGTAACCTGCAGAGCCTGGTCGAGATCGGCGTGGACAAGAACACTACCGTCGTGTTCCCCGCGCCCTTGATGAGCACCATCGGAGAACTGGGCTCCTTCCTGGCCCGCGAGACAGCCGCCGCGAGCCAACCGGCGCCGGTCTCCGCTGAGAGCAAACCGATGCTGGACCTGGCGGCAACGAACGGAGCATCCGAACCCAACTAGCGCCCGCCGGCACCGGCGCGCTGCTCGGTGCCGACACGTTCCACTCACCTGGAACCTACGAAGGGCAGGCTCAGATGCGACCGTCGCGTGGCCCTGCCTGGAAGGATCGTGACAGCTCAACTATGAGCGCATGCCATCGACACCCATATCCACAGCCATGCGGGATTGCCGCACCCGCGAGGCCGTGCACGATGTGGCCCGCGTCTTGGCTGTGCTCAGCGAAACCCTCCGGGTCGAGGCGACAACGCCGGCCGCCACGTCGGCGGGACCAGCAACGGTCACCGGGAGTAACCAGCGCCGGGCCCGCCGGATGGTGAGGGCGCCGACCCGGATCGTCGTGGGGCCGATGGTGCATTGTGACCGCGGCGTAGCGCGCCTGGGCGGCCGGCTGTGGGGAAGGGCGGCACGCCGTGACACCCCGGTGCATCTGCGAGGCCTGCACGACCCTCCTACCGGTGACCGGCGCGGCGATCGTAGAGATGATCGACGCGAACCGGCGGCAGACGGTGTGCGCGACCGATGACGTGTCCGAGACGCTGGAGACCCTGCAGTTCACCCTGGTGAAGGGGCCGTGCGTCCAAGCCATGAGCACCGGACGCCCGGTGCTGGTGTCCGACCTGCACGAGGTGGGTCACCCCCACTGGCCGATGTTCGCCGAGCCGCCAGCCGGACCCCGCCCCGGGCCCACTTCTCGCGGCCAGAGACGATCAACGACGGAGGCAAGAGGGGAATC
>JAODNG010000274.1 GCA_025465385.1 Pseudonocardiales bacterium | reverse complement strand
AACGAGTTGAGCTCGAACAGCCGCGTGGCGCGCTGTATGGCGCAGGCGCGACCAGCGATCTGCTGTCCATACATCCTGGGGAGATCGAGGCCCGACAGTTCGACATGGTGTCCGCGGCCACCCTCGCGGTCGATCGGGTGGTCTCCGACGCGTCGGTGGACGACTATGACGCGTTGCTGCTTCCAGGTGGCACGGTGAACCCAGACAAGCTGCGGATCGATAGCAACGCGGTCGACTTCGTGAAGGCCTTCGTGGCGACAGGTAAGCCGATCGCTTCGGTGTGTCACGGCCCGTGGACGCTGCTGGAGGCCGACGCGGTGCGAGGCCGCCGGCTCACGTCCTGGCCGAGCCTGTGGAGCGACTTGCGTCGTGCCGGCGCTGAGGTCCTGGATCAGGAGGTCGTCATCGACGGGCAGCTGACCACCAGCCGCTCTCCTGCGGACCTTCCGGCGTTCTGCGCGGCGATTGTCGAGCAGTTCGCTCAAGCCCGCCAACCGATGCGCGGCTGAACGCTCGATGGCGAGCACGACTCGCACGGCCACCACTGTGTGGATCGGCCCGACCGGTCGCGACCGCGGTGAGCTACTGGTCGAGATAGACATCGACCAGCACCTGGAATGACCGTAGAAGGTCCGGGCGACCGGTAGCGTGCGGTCTCGTGACGGCCAGGGCAGTAGCGGTGATCATGCTCGCGACCACGACGCTGGTCGGGTGCGGGACTGCGGGCCAGCCTCCCGCGCACATGCTGGAAGTGGCCCGGTCGGCTGATCCGGTGCTGGTTCCGGCGCTGACCGGCGCGCAGCCGCAGGCCGCGGAGGATCCTCGCGCGCTGGCCCGGCAGCTCACTGTCGCCGAGACCGCCGTCCGGGACCGGACGACGCCGCCCGAGCTGGTCGCCGCGGCCGGCCGAACGGCGCAGGTCGCCTACCTTGCTGTGCTCGACCGGCCGGACTGGGACGCGGCCGTGCTGGCTGACGTCCCGGCGCCGGTGCGCGACGCGGTGCGCCGCAATACCGCCGCCGGCCGCGAGCTGCGGGCGATGACCACCCGGCCGCCGACGACCGTCCCAGCCTGGCGGATCGTCGAGCCCCTCCCCGCGCCGCAGTTGCGGGCGTACTACGCAGAGGCCGAGCGGCGTTTCCGCGTGCCGTGGTCGGTGCTCGCCGCGGTGCATCTGGTGGAGACCAGGATGGGCCGGATCGTTGGGCTGTCCACCGCGGACGCGCAGGGACCGATGCAGTTCCTTGCGGGTACCTGGACGCGCTACGGCCTGGGCGGCGATGTGTGGAACACCCGCGATGCGATCCTCGGCGCGGCCAACTACCTGGCCGCCAATGGTGCCGCCGAGGGCACCGACGCAGGGGTAGACAACGCCCTCTACCGCTACAACAACGACTCTCGTTATGTCCAGGCCGTGCGGCACTATGCCGCGCTGATGCAGGTCGACGAGCGCGCCTTCATGGGCTTTCACGCCTGGCAGGTCTACTACCGCACCAACTTCGGGATGGTCCTGTTACCGACCGGGTACGCGTCTTCCCAGAAGATGCCGGTGCAACAGTGGCTGGCCACGCGACCCCGGTGAGGGATTGGACGTCGCGAGCTGATCTCGGCGGCGTGCCGTTCGGTGTTAGGTCGTCGTCGCGAGGGTATCCCTTGGCATGATGACAGGAGGTGAGGCCGGTGCCAGCCAAGGATGAGATCCCCAGCACGCTGCAGCGTTCCCCGGAGAAGGCGCAGCGAACGTGGTCGAAGGCGCACGACTCGGCCGTCGAGACCTACGGCGAGGGCGAGCGGGCGCACCGCACCGCATTTGCGGCGCTGAAGCACACGCATCAAAAGGTCGGCGACCATTGGGAGCCGAAGGACACCGCGGGTCCCTCAGACGAGCGTGCGAAGGGCGGCGTCGACTCCGAGACAGGGCGCGGTCCAAGCGGCGAGACCGCCGGTGGAGTCAACGCGAACGCGAGCAAGCAAGAGCTCCTCGACCAGGCGCGCAGGCTCGGCGTGCGCGGCCGCTCCTCAATGAACAAGGACGAACTGGTGGACGCCCTGCGCAAGGCGAGCGACCGCAAGACCCGCCGGGCCCGCGAGCGCGACAAAAGCTGAATAAGGGCCACGAGGCGAACCGACGAAGGCACTTGGTGTGGAGCAGCGCACGCTCGGGGATGGTGTGAATGGCATCCTCGCGACGACCCGGCGAACCCCGAAACGGGTGTGTTCAGTACCCGCTCTGCTGACCGGCCGAATCCCATCGGGCTGCACCGAGTCGAAATTCTGTCGATCATGGGCACAAGAATCCGGGTGCGAAACCTCGAAGCCCTCGACAGGACACCGATCGTGGACCTGAAGCCGGTGCTCAATCGAAGACTCGACGGGTAGTTGCGGGTTCGGAGATAAGAACCGAGAAGTCAGTCTCCGGCAGCCGACCAGCTGGACCACCGTGCGACGTCGATCGCCAGCACCGGGCCGTGCGGTGGCTGCTCGCGGTACTGCGGGTAGCGCATCACCAGCCGCGCGATCGCGTCACGGGCCTCGGGCTCGTCGGTGTCGAGGATTCGGCCGGTGCCGTCCGCCCGCACCCACCACAGTGCGTGCCAGTCGTCGGCGTAGTGGTCCACGAGGACGGCGACGCGCGGATTGGCCGCGATGTTGGCGAGCCGGCGCAGCGACGTCGAGCGCTTGGGTTTCGCGTCGACGGCGCTGTACACCGTGTCAGCGCCGGCATCCCTCCCGTTCGCGACCGCGAAGACCATCGGTACGATGTGCGGGTGCCCGCCGGCGTCCGCGGTGGCCAGCCGCGCGATCCGGGCCATCGCGAAGCGTCGACGCGCCTGCTCGTCGGTCATCCGCCGATGAACTGGCCGATCGCGTTCTCCCACTGGTCCAAGGCTCGCTCGACGGTGCTGCGGGGCCCGGACGGCAGCCAGTGGTTAGCCCGCCGCACTCCGGCCCGCTCCAGGCGTTCGAGCATGGCGGGATCCGAGGGCGCTGACAGCACGTGCACGTCGATCGGACGCTCGGCGCGCGAGCGTAGTTCGTCGATGCGGTCGAATATGGCCTCGTCACCGCGGTAGTCCGGGAACCACGCGTCACCGAACGCGAGTACCCGATCTAGGACGGTCGGCCCGTCGCCGCCGACGAGGATGGGTGGGTGCGGCCGCTGCGCGGGCTTGGGGTAGGACCAGATGCGCTCGAAGTTGACGAACTCGCCGGCGTAGCTGGCCTCGTGCTCGGCCCAGATCACCTTCATCGCCTCGACGCGTTCCCTCAGCAGCTTCATCCGCTGACGCGGGTCGGTGCCGTGATGGCGCATCTCCTGCCGGTTCCAGCCGGCCCCGATGCCGAACTCCAATCGACCGCCGGACAGGTGGTCCACACTTGCCACTTCGTTGGCGGTGATGATGGGGTCGCGCTCGACGACCAGACAGATACCGCTGCCGACGCGCAGTGTCGATGTCGCGGCGGCCGCAGCCGTCAGCGCTACGAATAAGTCGTAGCAGTGCCAGTACTTTCTCCGCAGTCGGCCGCCTTCACGCGCCTCCGGCCAGGCGTTCTCTCCAGCGACCGGGATGTGAGTGTGCTCGGCGAAGAACACCGCGTCCTGACCGCGCTCTTCGACCATGTGCGCCAGTGCGCCCGGACTCATGCCGTCGTGTGTGGGGAAGTATCCGACGCCGAAATCCATTCCACTAAGTCTAGGGCCGTTCGGCTGCGCCCACTCGACGAGCCGAGCCCGCGCTCGGGTCCACTCACGAGCGACCTGGGGTGATGCGACGGACGACTTGGGGAGCCTCTGCCAGGCCGTGGCTGGTAAGGCCGTAGTAGATCGGCAAGATGATGAAGACCGCCAGGCCGATCGGAGGCACCACGAGAGCCCCGAGTACACCGCCCACCACGTAAAGAAGCATGCCGGCTTCGGCTCGGCGGCGTTCCCGGCCGAAGAACGCGTCATCGACGTGCTGTTCGATGAGCTCGGGGTGGCGGGCCAGGTAGTGGAAGAAAACCCACCAGCTTGCGCTCAACAGCGCACCGACCAGCGCGTAGAGCGCGACGGCGACCCGCGCGTCGGTCCGGTTGCCGTTCTCGAGCGCGTCAGCGACGACCGCGGTGGGGAAGGGCAGCAGCGCGGCGGTGGCCAGGGTGCCCAAGTTCGCCCAGTGCAAGCCGCGGTCCATCATCCGGATGCGGACGAATGCAGCTTTGTGATTGAGCCAGACCACCGCCACATACAGGTACGAGGCTGCATAGGCCAGGTAGGTCGGCCATTGCTGCAACAGCCCGGACAGCAGCTGGCCGGGCTGGCTGTGCGGTGGGCGCAGATCAAGGACCAGCAACGTGATGATGATGGCGAGCACAGCGTCACTGAATGCCTCGGCCCGGGCGGTACTGGTCCGGCTGCCCGACCGTGCTTGATCAGAATCCATCGTGTACCTGCAATCCCTCCGAGTCGCATCGTGTTGCCTCCCTCTGCGGAGGGATACCCGGGCGATGTCTGGGTCACGCTCCTTGGTCGTGGCACCCGCGGCTGGTGCACTGCGCGCTCACAAAGGTGATCTCTGTTTGTGTGCGTGGAGCGACATCTTTGTCGCGATGGGCACCCAAACGGTGATCTTCCCGGAGGCGGTTGGTCAGCAACCGACCGGACGGCTGCGGCGCGCGTACCCTGGAAGAATCGATGGCGTCCGCACCTTGCTCAACATCATCTGGTTGCTGCTGTGTGGCATCTGGATGGCGCTGGGGTACCTGCTCGCCGGGATCATTTGCTGCTTACTGATCATCACGATCCCGTTCGGCTTGGCTTCCTTCCGGATCGCGAGCTTCGCGTTGTGGCCGTTCGGTCGGACCCTCGTGCGACGCGTCGACGCCGGCGCGCCCTCGGTCATCGGCAACGTGATCTGGATCATCGTCGCTGGTCTCTGGCTGGCCATCGCCCACGTGCTGACAGCTATCGCGCTGGGCCTGACGATCATCGGACTCCCGCTCGCCTTGGCGAACCTCAAGCTGGTCCCGGTTTCTCTCACGCCGCTCGGCCGGGTCATCGTTCCTATCAGCGACTAGCCGGCCTCGACGTCACCGCAGCCCGACGTCACCACAGCCCGGAGCCAACGGCACAAGTCGAACAGCAATGCGATGCATCATGGCGGGCAGTCAGCGTCTGGTGAGACCGCCGTCGACCGGGTATTGACTGGCGGTGACGGGCGCCTTCCTTGCACGGTGGCCTGGGCACGGTCACGTCATGTCGCCAAGTCCAGGAGTTTGGCGCCACGGCGATGAGTTCGCCTCCGGGCTGGAGTCATAAGGTCGAAGGCCTGAGAAACCACGAAGCGCCGGCTCGCCGGCGCACGGACATGAAGAACACCAAGGGAGACATCATGGGACAGCCAGTAGTGCACTTCGAGGTCATCGGTAAGGACGGCGCCGCGCTGCAGTCCTTTTACGCCGACCTGTTCGGATGGAAGATCGACACCGATAACCCGATGAACTACGGGGTGGTTCACGGCGACGGTGGCGAGGGCACCGGAATTGGTGGCGGCATCGGAACTGGGCCGGAGGGCTATCCTGGTCACGTCACCTTCTACATCGGGGTCCCCGACGTAGAGGCCGCGCTGGCCAAGGCAGAGGGCCTCGGCGGGTCGAGGGTGATGGGTCCTGAGAAGGTCATGGAAGAGATCGAGATCGGCCTTTTCAACGACCCAGAGGGGCACCTGATCGGCGTCGTCAAGACGTCGTAGCGCCGAGCTACCGAACGTCTGCCGCGGGCGCGGATCCATCATGGGCCAGCCGGTGGTGGGCGAGGTCGGCGTGGTGGTCCGCGCCGTCGCGGGAGTGCGGGTCGGTGTGCACGATGGCCGACGTCAGCCGCGGCACGGCATGGATGAGACGGTGTTCGGCCTCCACGGCGATGGTATGCGCAGCCAGGACCGTCAGGTCAGCAGGCACGGCGATGTCGCATTCAGCCCTTAGCCGGTGGCCGATCCAGCGCAGCTGGACCGCACCGACGTCGAGCACGCCGGGCGTGGCCCGCAGGGTGGCCTCAACCTGGTCGACGAGGACCGGGTCGACCGCGTCCATCAGCCGCCGGTAGATCTCCCGGGCGGCGTCTTTGACCACCAGCAGGATCGCGATGGTGATGGCCAACCCGACGACGGGGTCGGCCCACCGCCAGCCGATGGCTACCCCGCCGGCGCCGAGCAACACCGCGAGCGAGGTGAACCCGTCGGTGCGGGCGTGTAGCCCGTCGGCGACCAGCGCCGCCGAGCCGATCCGCCGGCCGACTCGGATGCGGTAGCGGGCGACGGTCTCATTGCCGACGAAGCCGATCACCGCCGCAGCGCTGACCGCGAGCAGGTGCGAGACGTCCGCGGGGTGTAACAACCGCCCGGTCGCCTGGTAGCCGGCCAGTGCCGCCGAGGCAGCGATGATCGCCACGATGACGATGCCAGCCAAGTCTTCGGCGCGGCCGAAACCGTAGGTGTATCGCCGGGTCGCGGCCCGGCGGCCGAGCAGGAACGCGATCCCCAACGGCACGGCGGTCAGGGCGTCGGCGATGTTGTGCAGGGTGTCGCCCAACAAGGCCACTGACCCGGACACCGCCACCACCACCGCCTGCACGGCGGCGGTAGCACCGAGGACGGCCAGGGAAATCCACAAGGCGCGGATGCCGTCGCGAGACGTCTCCATCGCGGCATCGACCTTCTCGGCACTGTCATGCGAGTGCGGGGTGATCAGATGCGACAGGCGCCAGCCATGACCGTGTCCATGTCCGTGTCCATTTTTGGGCCCGTGATCGCCGCCCATGGTGGATGCCCTTCGCGTGATAGCTCGTGCTGTGACACTATAGGTGCTCATGTACGCACGCGACAACACGGCGACGGTTAGTGCCGCGCAACAGCCACCCACCGGTGCTCAGATCGAGGCTGCGGTGACCGCGCTTCGGATGCTGGCTGACCAGACTCGACTGCGGCTGCTGTGGCTGCTGGCAACCGGCGAGTACGACGTGGGCAGTCTCACCGCTGCGGTAGGGGCGGCCAGGCCGTCGGTGTCACAGCACCTGGCGAAGCTGAAACTCGCCGGGCTGGTCACGACGCGACGCGACGGTCGGCGGGTCGTGTACGCCGCACGTGGCGGACATGTACGGTTGCTGGTCACAGAGGTCCTGGCCGCGGCGGATCATCACCTCACCGGCGCGCCCGACCACGATTTAACCCCTCACCACAGGTCACCACCGGTGAGCACGTAGAGAAACGGCACCAGCGGGATGAGTGCGAAGATGCTCCAGGCCAGCTTCGCGCCTCCCTCGATGTCCCTGCGCGCCGCAAGGTTGAGCCAGACCAGCACTACGGCTATCGGATGCAGGAAGCAGACCAGCAGCTCCAGGATCTTCTTCATGGTCTTGCAGTACCCGTTTTCGCCGCCGTGCCGCACCACTACACCACCGCAGCGAGCCGCGGTAACACCTTCGCCGCCGACACCGACTCCATCGCCGTGACCACTGTGCGGGGGAATCCGTGAACCGCGATGTGGTGCGCCGCGCGGGGCTGGCAGCTGCCGCCGTGCTGGCGGTCGTCACGCTGGGTGTCGGCTTGGTGATGGCGCTGGGCTGGCCAGCGGGCCTGGCTGCGAATCATGCACCGGGAAGCGGTGTTCCCGCTGGCACCATCACGACCGTCTCGCCGGAGCGCGCGGTGCAGATCCTTCCGGACGGCACGGCGGCGACCAACCCCACGACCCCGATTGTCGTTCGGGCCGTGATGGGCACGCTGCAGTCGGTCACCGTGGTCAACGTCGCGAGTGGCACGGTCGTGCGCGGCGAGAGCTCCCAAGATCGCACGACGTGGACCTCCACCGAACCGCTCGGCTACAGCTCGAGTTATCGGATTGATGCGACGGCGACAGCGGGCAGCGGTGCGCCGGTGCAGCGGACTAAGACTCTGACGACGCTGTCCCCGGCGGCGCAGGCCTACCCGTCGCTGATCCCGGCTCCTGACTCCGAGGTCGGAGTCGGTCAGCCGATCGTGGTCCGCTTCGACACGGCCGTCACCGACCGGGCCGCGGCGGAAAAGGCGCTGGCGGTCACCGCAAACCCGCCGCAATCGGGGAGCTGGTTCTGGATGTCGAACACCGAAGTCCACTACCGGCCACAAAGCTACTGGCAGCCCGGCAGCACGGTGACTGTCAATGCCCGGCTCTACGGCGTTGATCTCGGCGACGGTGTCTACGGCCAGACCGATCGGACCGAGACCTTCCGCGTGCATGACGCGTGGATCGCCAAGGCCGACGGTGCCACCAAGACCATGCAGATCTTCGACAACGATCAGCTTGTCAAGACCATGCCGATCAGCCTCGGCTCTCCCGGCTTCCCCACCCACAACGGTCCGCACGTGATCTCGGACAGACAACCCACCATCGTCATGGACTCCTGCACCTACGGTGTCTGCAAGGGTCAGCCCGGCTATTACCGGGAACGGGTCGACCTCGACGAGCGGATCTCCAGCGACGGCGAGTTCGTCCACTCGGCGCCGTGGTCGGTCGGCCAGCAGGGCGATAGCAACGTCTCACACGGCTGCGTGAACCTCAGCCCGACCAATGCACAATGGTTCTACGACCATTTCGGCCTCGGTGACGTCGTAGAGATCACCAACTCTGGCGGGCATCCACTACCGGTCTGGGACACCTACGGCGACTGGACGCTGGCATGGCCACAATGGCAAGCGGGTAGCGCCGTCCAGTAGCCGGCGGCCCTCGGCCTTGATCCGCGAGCCGTATTCACAGCCGGGCGTGTGACCAGTCCACGCTCACCGGCGCCGGAGCGGGCATGCCGACGTCGAGCTGGATGTCCTCGTGATTTTGGAGCGGGATCGTGCCCGGGTCACCGGTGAACGGCTTTCCGTTGACGTAGGCGGTGACCGCTCCGGTGGCCGGGCCGACCGCGTCAGCGCTCAGCGGTTGCCGCCAGAGCGCGAAGAAC
The DNA here is from genome assembly GCA_025465385.1 of Pseudonocardiales bacterium. GTDB lineage: Bacteria > Actinomycetota > Actinomycetes > Mycobacteriales > Pseudonocardiaceae. Next base: position 3,321 of record JAODNG010000274.1, on the reverse strand, counting down.
TGGCCCAACGTGTAAGTCTGCTGGGTGGGCGACTCGATGTGGATGATCCCGTCGCCGGCGTGCACGTGCAGCCAGTAGTAGCAGCGGCTGGCGTGCGCGAAGGCGTTCGGCCCGGTTTTCTGAGCCACCGGCTCCACGAGGCCGATCCCGTAGGGAAGGCTGCGCGGTTGACCGTTGACGAACACCAGCAGATGGCTGTGGATGTGGTAGGCGACCTGTTCGCTGGCGTCGCATTGGATCCCGTCCACCGGCGCACCGTCGGCAGCAGTAGACGCCGGCGCCAACGCCGGTCCGATCTCCACCGCAATCCCCTCTGGGCCCGCTGAGCTGGCCGACCTGCCCGCTGGGGTGGCCGGCTTGGTCGCAGGGGCCCCGCAGCTCTGCAACGCCAAGCCCAGTGCCACGGCGACCGCGACGGCCACCAGGCCAGCGCCCGATCGCGGGCGTGCCAACTGGTTACCTGACCGTCTCAAGGTTCTTCTGGGCACCGTGGATGTCCTTATCTGTGCCGTGATCTGTGTCTCGCACCGCGGATGCTGGTCCGACCCTGCGTCACTACCCGCTGTTGATGCGAGCAGCCGCGCCGATGACCGCACCGGTGTCACCCGGTGGATGCGCTCGTCGAGCCGCAGCCGTATTGGATGGGCCCGATATGGTGCGAGAGTGCATGAGCCAGGCGTTGGCGATCCCGAGTCTGATCCCGGTGCTGGGCGGGGTCCGGCCGTCGAGCAATTGTTGCGGATCGATACCGGCCGGGTGGTGCAGGCCGGGCGTGAGGCGCTGGTGGTGACGGTGGCCGGGGAGGTTGATGTGCTCACCGTCGACCGGCTCCGGGCAGCGGTCGACAACGGGTTCGAGCAGCTCCCCGACGGGGCGACTCTGGTGATCGACCTGACCGACGTGACATTTCTCGGCTCGCCCGGTCTCCAAGCTTTGGTTGACGCCACCCGCACTGCGCGGCGGCGCAGCGAGCCCCTGCATATCGTGGTCGATCACACCCGTCCCGTGATCCGCCCCATTGAGCTGGCTGGACTCGACGACGTTCTTGCGCTGTTCCACACTGTTGACCAGGCCGTGCCTTCCTGATCTTGATATCTGTCGCCTCCGCTGTTGCGGAACGCTGCGGAGACCGCAACAATGACGCCGCGATGCGACAGCCCGGTAATGACGACACCTTGCGGCCCGATACGTCGCCTCGCGACCGGCGCCACCGCAAGGATCCGGCCGTCCGGGCACGCCCGGCGCTGTACCTGCAGTTGCCGGCGGACCCGATTGCGCCGTCGGTGGCTCGGCACCGGGTGCGGCGCTGGCTTACTGGGTCCTGCTGGCCCCCAGGTCAGCAGGAAGACATCGTTCTAGCAGTCAGCGAGGCCGTCAGCAACGCGATCGAACACGCCTACCGTGACGATCAGTTGCCGGAAGTGGTGGATATCAGCGGCGAGATTGAAGCGGTTCCGGGCGGTCAGCGCCGGGTCACTGTCATCGTGCGCGACCACGGCCGCTGGCGCCCGCCACCGATCGACGACGAGAACCGCCGCCGTGGTATCCCTCTCATGCGGGCCTGCGTGGACACCGTCACCATCGGTCAACCCGACGACAACCGCGTGGGCACCTCGGTCGTGCTGCGCAGCAGAGTCGTCCCATCGTTGCCGCGAGCGTTCGGCGCAGGGGACAACGACATCAACCCCCCCGACGCGGCGACCGCTACCTGACCTTTCCGGTGCCTGTGCGGGTGGTGGAAGATCGTGCCCAGAGTCAGGTGGATCGGCCGGCGGCAAAAGCCCGAGGCCGTGCACAACATGATGGGCACCGGTATGCGCCGCGGCGAGCGCGCCGGCCACTCGGTGACCTCGTGCGCCGCGAGCTGGTCGGCATCAAGTTCAGTGACCTGCGCACAGGAAATGCAGATGGCGTGGTGGTGGGGGCGGTCGGCGATGCCGTACGCAGCGACGCCGCCGGTGGTGAGGATGTGGGCCAAACCCTGCTCGGTGAGAGTCTGCAGGGCGTGCAGCACGGTGCTGTAGTCGTAGTCGAACGGCCGATCGGCGTCGCGGAGTCGCGCGTGCACCTGGGGGGCGGTGAGGTCGGCGCCGGCGGTGATCAGCACAGTGAGGACGCTGCGGGCCTGAGTGCGGCGTAACCCGGCCGCCTGCAGCCGGGCTAACCCGGCGAGGACCTGCTCCGCAAGCACGGGCCCGAGCACTCCCGGCTGTGAGCGCGATGCAGATCCGGGTGAAGCGGAGCCAGCGTCGGCGGCCATGTCAATCTCGCCCTGTGCGCTCTACCCGGTGGGTTCGAGGTAGCGCAGGTGCACGGCGTGCAGGACCTCGCCGCGGGATCGACCGGTGGCCTCGGCGAGCTCGTCGAGCAGGATGCCCGACAGCGACGACAGTCCGAACATCATGTCGGCGAAGCCGCGCCAGGGGTCCTGGGCGCCGGCGGCGTCGCCGAAGGCGCGGTTCATAGCGTGGTGAAAGATCGTGGGGTCGGCTTCGGTCTCGGCGATGCTCCAGGCGGTGAGTACTTCCAGCGCTGGCGGCAGCACCGTGTGCATCAGCTCATCAGGGCTTCCGACGCTCATTGTCGCCTCCGGGCTATGGGCGGATCAGGGCAGGACGACCGACCGGGCGTGGGCGAACCGGCGAGCGGCGTCGGCCCAGTTCACTACGTTCCACCAGGCCTCGACGTAGTCGGGTTTGACGTTGCGGTACTGCAGGTAGAAGGCGTGTTCCCACATGTCGAGCAACAGCAGCGGCATCATGGCGGGCGTGATGTTGGCTTGGTGGTCATAAACCTGCTGCAGGACCAGACACTGGCCCAGCGGTTCCCACGCCAGAACCGACCACCCGGATCCCTGCACCCCCAGCGCGTTAGCGGTGAAATGCTTGCGGAATCCGTCGAAGGATCCGAAGTGGTCGTCGATCGCAGCGGCGAGTTCGCCGTCGGGTTTGTCGCCGCCGTCGGGGGACATGTTGGGCCAGAACACCGAGTGGTTGACGTGCCCGCCGAGGTTGAACGCCAGGTTCTTCTCCAGCATGTTCACCGTCGCCAGCGCTTCGCATCGCCGCGCGTCGGCCAGCTGCTCCAGGGCGGTGTTGGCGCCTTTGACGTAGGTGGCGTGGTGTTTGGAGTGGTGCAGCTCCATGATCTTCCCGGCGATGTGCGGCTCCAGGGCGGCGTAGTCGTAGGGCAGGTGGGGCAGGGTGTAGTCGGCCACGCTTGACCTCCTGCGATGACTTATTAGTGCTGTAGCCACTATCTTGCGATTATGGTGTCAGCGCAACCCTGCTGGCTCGCCGGCCGCGTGGCGATGCCTGCTGC
>JAODNG010000267.1 GCA_025465385.1 Pseudonocardiales bacterium | reverse complement strand
GGAGTGCGGAGTTGGTGTGACGCATCAGCTGAGAACGAACGTTCGCGGGCGAGCATTGCGTCCAGGCGCCCAGCGGTACTGTTCAATGCAGAGCCGACCGAGTCGATCTCGGGAATGGCCGCGGGGGTGGTCCGGACACTGAAGTCACCTTGACCGAGACGGCGGGCCGCCTCCGAGAGCTCCTCGAGCGGGCGGGCCAACCGGCGGGCCTGGCGCCGGGCGACCAGCCAGACCATGCCGATCGCCAACCCCCCCAGGCCGAGCATGCCCAACCACACCAGTACGACCTGGCGGTAGACGGCCATGACGGGGCTGGCAGCGCGCACCGCGCCGATCACATCGGTGTCATGGGTCACCGGCACGGCCACGACGAGCTCGCCGTTGAGATCCTTGTTGCTGATCTCACCGTGCAGAGCGGCGTACACCGCTGGGTCGCCACCCTCGGGTCCGGTACCGAGGATGCGCAGGCCGCGGTCCACATAGACCGCGAGGTGCGTTCCGTCGTTTGGGTCGCGAAGATCAGTCGGCATCTTGCCGCGCAGCACGTCTGCCGACACGGCGGCTGCGGCAGCATCGGCTCCGAGGAGCAGCTTTGTGCGTTCGTTGGACTTCGCATACTTCAACACGCCACCGGCCAAGGGCACCCCGAACAGGGCGATGGCCAATACGGCGGCGAGCACGGCGAGGCCGACGATCCGGGTACGCACGAGTCCCCTCTACCCACCGAGGCAAGGTCATCACAATGGTGACACAGCGGTGAGCGCGTGAGTGCCATTTCGGTGCGATAACACTGTCGGCGCGATATCACTGTCGGTGCCAGAACACTGCTTGCCACTCACGACCCCTTCGGGGCCTCCAGCCGATAGCCGTGCCCTCTCAGGGTGGTGATCCGGGGCACCGAACCCAGTTGGGCCATTCCCGCCAGCTTGCGGCGCAGTGCGGCCACATGCACGTCGAGGGTCTTGGTGGGACCGAACCAGTTCTCGTCCCACACCTGCGCCATCAGGGTCTCCCGGCTGATCGCCACTTCCGGCGCTGCCGCGAGGCGGGCGAGTAGGTCGAACTCCTTGGCCCGCAGCGGCATCTCCGTTCCAGCGACGCTCGCGCGCCGGCTACCCGTGTCCACCAGCAAGTCTGCCACCATGAGCATCGGTTGGGCTTCCGATGTCGCCGGCGCCACCCGTCGTAGATGGGCGCGGACCCGGGCCAGCAGCTCAGCCAACCGCACCGGTTTGGTCAGGTAGTCGTCCGCGCCGGCCTCGAGACCGACCACCACATCCATCTCGTCGGTCCGGGCGGTGAGAATCACCAGCACCGCCGTGGGATTGCTGGCCCGTAATTGCCGGCACACCTCGACGCCGTCGAGGTCGGGCAACCCGAGGTCCAGCAGTACCAGGTCGAAGTCCGTCCCTGCTGCGGCACGCAGCGCTTCCCGACCGGTGCGTTGCCAACCGACCTGGTGCCCGTGAGCGCGCAGGCTGGACTCAAGCACACTGCCGATGGTCTCGTCGTCCTCTACTACCAGCAGCCGGGACATCGTACGAGCTTAATCGATCACTTCGCAGGCAACTGCTGGCCGGACTCGACCGAACAGACCAACTTATCGATCCGGTCGGCCACCTGCTCGGCCCGCTCCAGCGTCACCAGGTGTCCTGCGCCGGCGTAGCGGACCAGCGTCGCGTGCGGCAGCTCAGCGGCGATCTTGTCGGTATGTCGTATCGGGGTAAGCCGGTCGCTCATTGCGCCCACCACCAACCCCGGTATCTGCCGGAACGCAGCGAGGGCGGCGACTTGGTCGTGCTCGTCAAGGGTGGACCGGAAGGTCACCAGGTTCGCCGCCCGACCCTGCGCCAAGCAAGTCGCGCAGAGCGTGACATCGGCAGGTCGCGGATGTGCACCGAACAGCAGCCAGCGCACACCCGGCCGGATCAACCCGGTCCATCGGGTGATCGGCTCCCGGCGCAGCCACCAGCCGGACGCCAACGCCCAACGCCTCAGCGCGGTCTCCCCTCGGGCCACCATCCGGGCCAACTCGGGTCGCAGGCCGAGATTGTGGGGCACCATGTCACCGCAAGATGTCGCCACGAACGCCACGCCGACAACCCGCTCTGCCAGCAGCTCGGGGTGCCGCTGGGCCAGCGCCATGACGGCCATGCCGCCCATCGAGTGCCCGACGAGCACGACTGGACCTGTTACCGCGGCACCGAGCAGATCGGCCAGGTCGTCAGCCGCCTGGGCGATAGTCTCAGTACCGGGCTGAGCCGGGTCGGAACGCCCGTGACCGCGCAGGTCGTAGCGCAACACCGGCCGCGCGCGCGGGCCGGTCGATAGCGCGTCGGCGACCGGGCCCCAGGTCCGGGAGTCCAGAGTCCAGCCGTGTACGAGCACGATTGTCACTGGTACATCGCGCGGGCCCTGCCAGTACAAAGCCAATCGAGTGCCGTCCGGAGTGGTGAAGGACTGCTCATCCGTCGTAGACATCGCCTGCTCCCGCTCAAGGTGTTACCGGAAGTAACAGTTACCATAAGTAACATGACGGATGACCCCGTTCCTGTCAAGCGGGTGCGCCGGTCGCCGAGTACGCGCTCAGGACATCGGGAGCAGCGCCGCGCGGTGTTGGTGCAGGCCGCGATGCGGGCAATCCGCCAGCACGGGCCCGATGTCGCGATGGACGACATCGCCAGCGAGGCCGGCGTCAGCAAACCCATCCTCTACCGGCATTTTCTCGACAAGGGCGATCTCTACATGGCGGTCAGCGAGACTGCCACGGAGCAGTTGCGGGCTGTCCTGCTGTCCGGCCTGAGCTCCGAGGTTGATCCGCGGACGCTGCTCCGGGTAGTGATCGACGCCTACTTGACGTTCATCGAGTCCGAACCGGAGCTCTACCGCTTCGTGGTGCGCCGCTCGTTCACCGACCGGCCATTGCCCCGGGATCCGGTCACGACCAATGCCGCACTAATCGCCGGGGCGCTGGCCACGATCTTCGCCGATCAGCTACGCAGCCAGGGCCTGGATCCAGGGGGTGCCCAGACGTGGGCCCACGCCGGCGTGGGCATGGTGCAAGCGGCGGGTGACTGGTGGCTACAGGACCGTGCGTTATCCCGGGAGCAGCTGCGCGACTACCTGCTGATGATGGCCTGGGGCGCACTGGATGCCATCCTGCAAGCAGGTGGGTCACCGGCCCGAATGCTGGACAGCTCGTGAGTGGCGTTGAGTGCTATAACACTGTTTGCCACTCACGAGCCGCCGACGGAGAAGCCTACCCGGCGGCTGTCCCCGGGTCCGATCTCGATGTAGGCGACCCTCGAGGTCGGCACCATGTAGCGCCGACCCTTGTCGTCGATCAGGGTCAGCATTCCTTGAGTGTTCCGCATCGCCTCGACGATCAGCGCCTCCACCTCATCCGGCGAGTCCGCGGTAGACACCGTCAGCTCGCGAGGACTGTCCGCGACGCCAATCTTGACCTCCACGCCAGAACCTCCACGGTGTGATCGACCTGTGACACGCCAGGCTAGTGGAGCGGTGCGCAGCCGTTCACCCCAGCCCGAGGGCAGCCATCCGACGGCCGTGCAGGATCTCCACCCGGCGGACCAGTGTGGCCAGGCCAGCCGGGTCTCCGGAGCCGCGGATGATCAGTTCAGCCAGCGCGTCGCGTTCAGCCACGACGTGCTGGGCATTGGTCACCGCCTCGCCGAGCAGCCGCCGGCCCCACAGTGCCAACCGGTCGCGGGTGGTCCGACTCTGCTCGCAGGCGCTGCGCACCTCCCGCTCGGCGAATGCCGAATATCCGGTGTCGGCCAGCACCTCCTTGACCAGTGCAGCGGTGGCGTCGTCTAGCCAAGCACCCATCTCACCGTAGAAATCCGCCGCCAAGCCGTCCCCGACGTAGACTTTCACTAGCGACTCCAGCCAGGACCGGGGTGCCGTTGAGGCGTGGAACGCTTCGATGCGCGCCACGAAGGGGCGCATCGCGTCGTCCACCGAGACATGCAAACCGCGTAGATGGCTCTCGAGCTGCCGAAAGTGCCCGATTTCAGCAGCCGCCATGTTGGCCATCGCCACCCTGCCGCTCAGCGTGGGGGCATGGCGGGCGTCCTGCGCGAGCCGAGAGAACGCTGACAGCTCTCCGTAAGCGAGGACCCCCAACAGGTCGACGATGCCCGCACGTGCCACATCCACGGCGCGAGCGTAGTGCCGCATTGGTGGAGTGTGCGGTGTCACGCGCACAGTTGACGTGGTGGAGGGGTAGGATGTGTGCACAGGGCGTGACCTGACCCGGTGACAAAATCCCGGGGCGGCACGTCCCGCTCGGCGGTACATGCCGCCAAGCGCATGAAATTGAGCGCGGACCTGATGTATTCGTTCCCGGTTCTGCTGCGCCGTCCGGCGGCGCGGAGCTGGTCGAGCGAGACGGCGGTGGACGCGCCAGTACGAGAGAGGCGATCACACTGACCGTCAGCCAGACCACGTTGCCCGAGAACTATCCCCTGGAGCATTCCGACCCCGACTCTCAAGCCAGTACAGAGAGTGATATCGACGAAACCGCAGCGCCCGCGCCGCTGCAGGCCGGCGCACCGGTGCGCGATGACTCTCCCACCTTCGCCGAACTCGGCGTCCGCGACGAGATCGTCAGGACTCTGCGAGCGGTAGGCATCGAGCGCACCTTTGCTATTCAGGAACTGACCTTGCCGCTGGCGCTGGCCGGCGACGACCTCATCGGTCAGGCCCGTACCGGCACTGGCAAAACCCTCGGCTTCGGTGTCCCGCTGATCCAGCGGATCACCACCGGAGACATCGTTCTTGACGGCACCCCGCGCGCCCTGGTCGTCGTTCCGACCAGAGAGCTGTGCCTGCAGGTCAGCGCCGACCTCACCGCCGCGAGTCGGGATCTCGGCGTCCGGGTCCTTTCGATCTACGGCGGCCGGCCCTACGAACCACAGATCAAGGCCCTGACCAGGGGGGTGGACCTGGTGGTCGGTACTCCGGGCCGGCTACTGGACCTTGCCGAACAGCGCCATCTAGTCCTGGGCAAGGTACGCGTGCTGGTGCTCGACGAGGCCGATGAGATGCTCGATCTGGGCTTCCTGCCCGACATCGAGCGAATCCTGCGGATGGTGCCCGAGCAGCGTCAGACCATGCTGTTCTCGGCCACGATGCCGGGTCCGATCATCACGCTGGCCCGGACCTTCCTGACCCAGCCAACGCATATCCGCGCGGAGGAACCCGACGCCACCGCCATCCATGAGCTGACCCGGCAGTTCGTTTACCGGGCGCACGCGATGGACAAGGTAGAGCTGCTGTCCCGGATGCTGCAGGCCCGCGACCGAGGCCTGACGATGATCTTCACCAGGACCAAGCGCACCGCGCAGAAGGTGGCCGACGAACTCACCGAACGCGGTTTCGCGGCCGCGGCGGTGCACGGTGATCTCGGCCAGGGGGCTCGCGAGCAGGCGCTTCGAGCCTTCCGTTCGGAGAAGGTCGACGTGCTGGTCGCCACCGACGTCGCCGCCCGCGGCATCGATGTCCCGGAGGTCACCCACGTCATCAACTACCAATGTCCCGAAGACGAGAAGCCCTACGTGCACCGGATCGGGCGCACCGGGCGGGCCGGGCGGGCTGGCGTCGCGATCACTCTCGTTGACTGGGACGAGGAAACCCGCTGGAAGATGATCAGTGATGCGCTGGACCTCGGCATGCCGGAGCCTGCGGAAACCTACTCCACGTCAGATCACCTGTTCAGCGACCTCGACATCCCCACCGACTCGACCGGACGGCTGCCACTGGCCCGGCGCACCCGGGCCGGGTTGGAAGCCGAGCCCAGCGACGAAGGCGGCCGGTCCAGGAGGACCACTGGTGTCCCCCGCGACGTGCGCAGTGGGCCCGCCGACAGTGCGCTTCCGCCGGTCCGCCGGCTGAGGCGGCGCACCCGCAACGGTGAGACCGCCGGCACCAGTGCCGAGACTGCGCCGCCCGCAGAGCACCCATGCGACCATGGTGACGCCGGGCCACGTCGCCGGCGTCGGCGCAGCCGGGGCCGCAGCGCCGGCACTGGGGAGCACGGCAGCCAGCCCCGCGCCGCAGGCTAAACCAGCGGTCGGATGCTCCCGCCTGAACGCCGCACCCGGTGGGACCTCACCGCTGCCGCGGTGGTCGCTGTGATTGTGTTCACCGTGGCCGCCGCACTGTGGTGGACCAGTGACGCGCACCGCACGACGCTGACTACCGCCGCTGGCCCGGCACCGAGTAATGCGACTTCAGCCGCCGGGTCCGGGTCATTGCCCACAGCACTGACCGAGGCGTGGCGAGCGCCAAGTTCCGCGACCCCGGTCCCCCTAGCGGCGGACGGCACGGCGGTCACCGGTGCCGCTGGCGTGGTCGCCGGGCGCGACCTGCACACCGGCGCAGTGCGCTGGAGCTACCAGCGCGACCGGTCGCTGTGTACCGTCGCCGCCGCATTCCACCAGGTGCTGGCGGTTTACGAGCGTAGCGAGACCTGCAGTCAGGTGACCACCCTGGGTTGGATCGACGGTCGGCGTGGACCCCAACGCACCGGTCCCGTGGAGGCGCCGACCCGGCTGGTAGCCGCCGGCAACCAGGTCGCCGCCACTGGCCGTCGCTACCTTGAGGTGTGGCGCTCGGACCTGGTACGCACGCTGGCCTATGGGAGACTGCCGACCCCGGTGCAGCCTGCAACCCAACCGCGACCGGACTGCTTGCACGACTCGGTCGCCCTTAGTAATGCGAAACTGGGCGGCGGCAAGCTGGCCGTGGTGGAGCAGTGTCCCGGGGAGAGGGTGCGGCTCACCGTGCAACGGTCCGATCCCAAGGAACCCGACCACCCCGAGGTGATTTTCAGCACCCTGCTCTCGGGTCAGCAGGCCCAGGTCGTCGCGATGAGCGCCGAGCGGGTGGCCGTGGCGCTGCCCGACCCGGCCCGGTTGGCCGTGCTCGACGGCCAGGGCAAGGAGGTAGCCGAGTATCCGCTCGCGATCCCGGACGCGGACCTGCGGGGCAATCCGCCCGGCGGGCTGGCCGACGTCACGGAAACACCCACTGAGATTCGCTGGTTCACCGGCTCGGCCACTGTCGCATTGGACATCGCAGACCTGCGGCCACGGTGGACCCGGCCCGGATCCCTGGGCACCGGGTCAGAGGTCGCCGGGCGGCTGCTGCTACCGGTGCCGGGAGCGCTCGCCGTGCTGGATACCACCACCGGCCAGCAGCTCGGGGCGCTGCCGGTGGACCGCGGCGGCTACCGTGGCCCAGTAGGTACCACCAGCTCGGGGGGTGTGGTGCTGGAACAACGCGGCGACACCCTGGTCGCGCTGCGCTGAGCGTGCGACTCGTAAGCTCCACCCGGTGGCGGCATCACAGATCACCCCGCACGGCGCCAGCCGCGTGCACGTGACTGTGCTCGGAGCCGAACTAGCAGCGCTGCGCGCCCAACCCACTGAGCCCGTCGGCGCCGTGGCCGTGCTGCTGCCGGGATACACCGGGTCCAAAGAGGACTTTGCCGCCCTGCTGGACCCCCTGTGTCATGCGGGCCTGTCCGTGCTCGCTGTGGATCTGCCGGGGCAGTACGAGTCCCCCGGCCCGGAGTGCGAGCAGGACTATTACCCCGACCCGCTGGGTCGGACCATCGCGGCACTAGTGGCTGAGCTGGCGGCCGACGGCGAGGTACTGCTGCTGGGGCACTCCTACGGGGGGTTGGTGGCTCGAGCGGCGGTGCTCGCCGGCGCCCCGGTGACCGGGCTGGTCTTGCTCGACTCAGGTCCAGCCGGGTTGCCCCCAGGACAGCGTCGAGAGTTGCTCGACGCCACCGAGCCTGTGATGCGTACCCAAGGCATCGAGACCGTCCGGAGGCTACTCGAAGCTCGGAACGGGATCGTCGAACCGCCTGAACTGGCCGCCCTGCTGCGGGCCCGCTTCCTGGGCTCGTCCAGCGTTGGCCTGCTCGGGATGGCGACCGGTCTGCGGGCTGAACCCGACCGGGTCACCGAGCTGGCCACCGCCCTGCACACCCGCGCGATCCCCTGCTTGGTCGCCTTCGGCGAATCCGATGACGCGTGGCCGGTGCCGGTGCAGCGCGATATGGCGGCCCGGTTGGGCGCCGAGATGGCGCTGATTCACGATGCCGCCCACTCACCGGCCATCGAGAATCCACAGGCCCTGCTCGACGTGCTACTGCCGACCTGGATGGCCTGGCTCGCTCCTGCGTTGCCGCCCCAAGCCGGCTAGTAGCGGGTCCGCGCCGCCGAGTTGGTCGGCCTACCACCGCCAACGCGGCTCAGGCCCACCAGCCGAACCAGAGCACGCAAGCGGTGAGCGCCACGATGGAGTAGGAGGCCAGCGCCGCGTTGCGGCCTCGACAGCGGTCGGCGGTCAGCTGCAACGCAACCGCGACCCCAGCTGCCATTAGATGTTCAACAACCGGTGCGACACCTGGTCCAGGCCGGCCTGACACTCCGGCCAGCCACTGCGCCACGCAGACCGCGATCGCAAGTACAACCAGGCCCCCCGCCAGCACACCCGACAGCCCGCGCTGGATCCGCTCACCGAGGCGTGGCGCGGTCACGGTGCAAGCAGGGCCCATGGCCGGAGCTCGGGTGCGCTGGCCCGGCCCTCGGGGCAGTGCCGCCGGAAGTCGCACCATGAACAAGCCCGACCGGGGGTGGGTGGGAACAGCATTTCAGGGTCGCCCCCGGTCGCCAGAGTGTCGGCGGCCCGCGCGATCTCGTCGGCCGCTTCCTCGGCTCGTCGTAGGTGCCTGCTCAACGACTGCTCGGTGTGCTCCCAGCCGACCACGGTGCCGGTCGGCAGGTGGTGCAGCTCCACCCGGCGACACTCCCGGCGTAGCGTGCGGCGGGCCGCGAAAGCGTAGAGCGCCAGCGCCTGCGAACCGCGAGCGTCATCGACGGTGAGCTCGTGGCGACCGGTCTTGTAGTCCACCACGACCAGTTCGCCGTTGCGCTCGTCGATGCGGTCCACGCGTCCCTCCGCGACAATCCGTTGGGTCGGCGCGGATACCCAACGCTCCACCCCCACCGGTTCCAGTTCGGGATCCAGCTCGTCGACGTATCGGGCCACCCAGTCCTGGGCGCGGCTCCGATAGTCCCCGGCTTGGGCGTGGTCGGCGAAACCCTCGCCAGACCAATGCGTCGCGACCAGGGCGGCCGCGGCGTGCGGCTGCCGCCGGCCGGGCGCCAGATCGAACAGGGCCCGCAGCGCGGTGTGCACAACTGCGCCCAACGTGTTGTGTGCCCAGGCGCCTCCCCGCGCGGGCGCGGGGCGATCCAGGTACGCCATCCGGTAACGCCGGCGACAGCCGGTCCAGGTGCTGAGCTTCGCCGGAGTCAGCCGCACCAGCGGGCGGGGCAGACCACCGAGTTGCAGCTCGCCCTGCGCTCGCGGTGCCATCGCGCCTACCGTACTGGTCAGCCGGTCACCGCGGCGACGCGGCTGCTTGCCGCCAGCTCCTCGATTCGCTCCAGCGCCTCCGGGTCAGTCGTCTCCTGACCCAGCGACACCGTCTTGTTCGTACCGTGGTAGTCGCTGCTCCCGGTCACCAGCAGGCCCAGCTCGGCCGCGAGATCGCGCAGCGCAGCGCGATCGCCGGCGGCATGGTCGGGATGGTCGACTTCCACCCCGGCGAGCCCCTCAGCGGCGAGCCCAGCGATCACTGAGAGGTCGATGACGGGCCCCCGACTGCGAGCCGCGGCGTGCGCCAGGACCGCCACTCCGCCTGCGGCGCGAACCATCCGAATCGCGGCCTCGACGTCGGTATCGACCCGACCGGTGTAGTACGGGCCGCCGGTATTGAGAAATCGGCGGAACGCCTCGTCGACGCTGCCCACGACGCCCGCCGACACCAGTGCCCGGGCGAGGTGTGGCCGCCCGGCCGGAGCTTCCGGCGGCAGGCCGGCAAGAAACTGGTCAGGATCCACCGGGAACCCGTCGGTGGCCATCTGCCGTGCCATGACGGACAACCGCATGCGTCGCTCGTCGCGCAGTCGAGCCTGCTCGGCGATGATCGCCGCCGAGGTGGGATCGAACAGGTAACCCAGCAAGTGCACCGAGACGTGACCGCCCCTACCATCCGGCGCGATGCAGGAGAACTCCGCGCCCCGGATCAGCCGAAGGCCTACCGGCAGCGCATCGACAGCGTCGTCCCATCCCGCCGTGGTGTCGTGATCGGTCAGGGCCAGCACGTCAATACCAGCCGCCGCAGCAGCCGCAACGAGTTCCGCGGGGGTATCCGTTCCGTCGGACGCCGTGGAGTGGGCATGCAGGTCAATACGCATGACCGGTGTCTTCACCGGCTATCGCTACCGGCCGTCGGAGCCTGGCCATCCCGGGCGCGGCCAGCGCCTGCGACGAGAGCTTCGCGGCGGCTCCAGCATGTGTGAACGAGGCTGCTTCTTGTCGCCGAAGATCAACCCGGAGATCGCCTGAAAGACCTCCTCGGGCCTGGGCAGAAACTTGATCGTTTCTAGGTCCTGCTTCTGCCCGGCCGACTCTATGCGGAGCGTGCCGTAACCGAGTATCTGCCCGAAAAAGGGCCTCATGAAGCTCATGTCGGTCACCTTGGTGATCGGCATCATGGAGTTCTTCGTCTCGATGATGCCGCTGGTGACCATGAATCGTTTGTCGGTCACGATGATGACCTCGATCCACCACTCCAGCACTTTCCAGGCGAAGCGCAGCAATGCCCCGACCGCCACGTACCAGAGCAACGACTGCACCAACCACAGGCCGTCCGCAACACCGCTGACCAGGCGGGACAGTAAGTACGCCCCAAGCACGATTCCGACGGTGATCAGCAGGTCTTTGAGCAGGAATGCCCAGTGCCGCCGCACCCGGATCACCCGCCGCTCGACCGTGGGATCGAGCAGGACGTTGGAATGTCGACCGAGCATCTCAGCGCCGCCAGAACGTTCTCGCATTCACCCTGACCCACCTGTCTCGCCGCTGCGGGCAGCGCAAACGCAGTCGTGGCCGGACTGTTCCGTCCACGATCCGTGAGTGTTGTACCGCAGCTGAGTCGACCGTGCGTCCCGACACTCCCAAGGGTACTACCATCCCTGCGGATGACAGGCTCGGCAGCACAGCGCATCCGGTGCGTCGGGGCGGTGCTGCTCGACGACGCCGGCAGACTGCTGCTGATCCGAAGGGCGCACGAGCCGGGACGTGGCCGCTGGTCAGTGCCCGGGGGCCGGGTGGAAGGTGGCGAGACCGATCAGCAGGCGGTGATCCGCGAGGTGGCCGAGGAGACCGGGCTGGCAGTTGAGGTCACGCGTTGGCTGGGAGATGTGCAACGCGATGGACCGGATGGGGCAGTGTTCGACATCCACGATTACAGCTGCCGAGTGACCGGAGGTACCCTCTGCGCCGGCGACGACGCTGATGGCGTCCGCTGGTGTGACGCGGAAACCCTGGAAACTCTGCCCGTCGTGCCCGGCCTCATCGACGCCCTGGCCGGCTGGCACTGCCTTCCCCGCTGAACGATCAGGCAGTCGCGGCGCCTGGCCCCATGGCCAGTTTCGCCAACATGTCACGAGCTTGTTCGGCATGTCGCGGTTGGCACAGCACGTCGTAACGTCCGGCTACCAATTGGCTCGCCGACGCGAAGTCCCGGCGTCCGCGCGTCGCCGCATACCCTGCGGCGGCGAACACCGTTCCGAACACCGCGCCGGTGGCCACTCCTACCAAGATCGGAATCACCCCGGTCCCGGCCTGAGTCGCGAACAGGCTCAGCAGCACGCCCACGAACAGGCCGAACCAGGCACCCGACGCCGCCCCCTGACCGATCACCCGGCCCCAGGTCAACCGCCGCAGTACCCGCTCCACCAGCATCAGATCCACTCCGACGATGGTGACCTCGGCGACCGGAAACTGATTATCGGCGAGATGGTCCACGGCACGCTGCGCCTCGGCGTAAGTAGCGTAGGAACCGATCGGCCAGCCGGTGGGAGGGGTGGGCAGGCCAGGCATCTGGCCGTAGCCGCTGAACGGACTGGTCATCACGCATCACCTCCCCTACGAGGTACCCGATCGTGGCATGAAATGCCCGTATTTCACCCAAGGGTGTCTTAACGCAGTCTGCTTCAACCCCGGGCAGCGTACTCCCGCAGCAAACCTTTACTGATGATCGTCTTCTGGATCTCGCTGGTGCCCTCGCCGATGAGCAGGAAGGGCGCTTCGCGCATCAGCCGCTCCACCTCATACTCCTTGGAGTAGCCGTATCCACCGTGGATGCGGAAAGCGTCTTCGGTGACCTCCTTGCAGTATTCGCTGGCCAGCAGCTTCGCCATCCCAGTCTGGACATCGTTGCGCTCGCCGGAGTCCTTCAGCCGGGCGGCGTTGACCATCATCAGGTGCGCGGCTTCGACTTTGGTGGCCATCTCAGCCAGCTTGAACGCGATCGCCTGGTGCTGTGCGATCGGCTTGCCGAAGGTTTTGCGTTGCTGGGCGTAGTCGACGGCGAGTTCGAAGGCGCGGATGGCGATGCCACAGGCCCGGGCGGCGACGTTGACCCGACCCACCTCGACGCCATCCATCATCTGGGCGAAACCCTTGCCGGGCGCCGCACCCAGCACCTGGTTGGTGCTGATGCGGTAGCCGTCGAAGACCAGCTCGGTGGTTTCGACGCCCTTGTAACCCATCTTGTCGATCTTGCCCGGTACGCTGAGCCCGGGGGCGACCTCGCCGTAGCCGGTCGGCTTGTCCACCAGCAGCGTGGTGAGGTTGTGGTGCGCCTTCGCCGCACCCTCCTCGGTCTTGACCAACGTCGCCACTAGCGTCGACGTGGCGCCGTTGGTCAGCCACATCTTCGCGCCGTCGACGACGTAGTGATCGTCGTCGCGTCGGGCCCTCGTCTTGATCGCCGCGACGTCGGAACCCAGCTCCGGCTCCGACATGGAGAAGGCACCGCGAATGCTGCCCTCGGCCATCCCGGGTAGGTAGCGCTGCTTCTGCTCGTCGGTGCCGTGCTGGCTGATCATGTGAGCGACGATGAAGTGGGTATTGATCACGCCGGAGACACTCATCCAGCCCCGGGCGATCTGCTCGACGACCAGCGCGTAGGTCAACAGCGACTCCCCCAAGCCGCCATACTCCTCGGGGATGGTGAGCCCGAACAGGCCCATCTCCTTCATCCCGTCGACGATCTCCTGCGGGTAGCTGTCGGTGTGCTCCAACTCCTGGGCGACCGGGATGATCTCCTTGTCCACGAATGTCTTGACCGTGGCCAGGATCTCCCGCTGGATCTCGGTGAGACCGGCGGTCTGAGCCAGCCGTGCCATGAGGCTCCTTTCGTCGCGCGCCGGTGGCCTCGCGGTGAAGCACGCGCCAGGCATCGCGGAGGTCTGGTGAAAACAGTAATGTCTCTGGTGACTTCTTAGGGAGCCTGCCGCGATGACCACCATCACGCCCAGCCGATCCAGTGCGCACCGCTGTCGGCTCGACGGTCCGGTGTTCCGCAATGCCTGGCTGACCGTGCGCCAGCACGTCGATCTCCTGCGGCTAGCCAGCGCGGTTGTGCCGCGCTCGATGATCTAGCGCCGTCTCGACACACCATCGCCCGGCCACATCTGACCTGAGCAAAGGAGAACTTCCATGGGCGCA
>JAODNG010000263.1 GCA_025465385.1 Pseudonocardiales bacterium | reverse complement strand
GAGGGACTGGTTGATGTGAGCGAGACCTACACCGCGGTATACGAACGAGACGGCGAAGCTTGGGTAGTGGAGATCGCCGAAGAGCCTCGTGTCCGTTGCCTATGCCCTAGCGTGGCCGAAGCGCGGGAGAGCATCCGAGGTGCTCTTGGGCGCTGGCTCAAGACAGATCCCGCCAAGCTTCACGTCGTTGATGATTTCCGTTTTCCGGCCCAGATTCGAACCGTCCAGCAGTCAGTGAAAGCGACTCGGACGGACAATGAGCGCAACCAGATGATGGCCAGCATGACCGATTCCAAATCGGCTATGAGCTGGGCTGAGGATCTGGGACTGTCCATGCGGGATCCAGTGACCGTCGAGGCGCTCAAAAGCCTAGGCGGCCGAGAAGTCTCGATCGACACCTTCTGCCACACGATTACGATGGTGGAAGAGTTGTCGAGGCTCACTGCGGCCAGTGATCGCGTTTCGGACCACGCCGGCCAAGAGGACTAGACCCCCGCCGCCCGAGCCTTGGTCCGGGCGTGGTCAACATCTAAGGTTTGACGCGGACGCCGCGTACCGCGTCGGCTGTGATGAACTGTCCACACTGGCCTATGCCGGGTCGACGACCTCATCAGAAGACAATGTCGTGTGCGGCACCGAAGCTAGCACCCCGTCGCGGGTCAACTCCCGCACCGCCGGGACCGGGTTGGGATCGGAAAACAGCGTGGGGTCGCTGTAGTCGGCAATCCGCCCCGTTGGGTCGACGACCCACCACGAAGCCTCCAGCGCGATCCCGTTGGGATCGTTGAAGTAGATGGAGCGCACAAAGCCATGGTCGATGACGTCGGTGACACCGCAACTGTGCGACTTCAGCCTGCTCTGGAGCTCCTCCAAGGCGTGCTCATCGGGAAGGTTGAACGACAGATGATCGAACTGCATCTTGCGCCGGTCCGGCACCCCGGCCGGTACTTGAAACCGTTCCACGGTGACGTCTTGATACTCGAAAAACGCCACGGTCTGCTCGTCGCCGAACTCGAAGAAGTAGTGCCGGAAGGATTCGTTGCCCAGGTGCGCGACGAGCCGGGCTCCGAGCACGCCGTGCCAAAACCGCGTGGTGGCGTCCATATCGTTCGTGATCAGGGCGAGGTGGTTGATGCCCCGCCAGAAGGGTCTAGCGATCTCGGTCATGGGCCAAGTCTAGAAACCACATCAGACCTATGTCGAGGTCGACGAGACCCGTGCGGATTTACGGTAGGTCGCAGACTTGGCGCGGACGAGCTGGCCTGTAAGCCGGATCCTGTGCACCGGGCGCCTTGCGGCATCCCGGCCGGCGGTCATCCATCTCGGCCTGCCGTTGCCGGCAGGCTCCAGCGGCCTACCCGCAGGCATCGGGCGGGCCACCCTCGATCGCCTGCGCAGCGCGCCGTATCCGGCGCGCCATTTGGCCTTGCTCCAGGTGGGGTTTACCGAGCCGTCCCGGTCACCCGGGACGCTGGTGGTCTCTTACACCACCGTTTCACCCTTACCCCGCTCACGCGGGGCGGTCTGTTTTCTGTGGCACTTTCCCGCGGGTCACCCCGGGTTGCCGTTAGCAACCACCCTGCCCTGAGGAGTCCGGACTTTCCTCGACGGGCCCGTTGCGGGGCCCGACGCGACCGCCCGGCCAGCTCGTCCGCCCCGTCAGCATAGGCCCCGTCAGCTTTGATGGCCCACCATCGGGTTAGCGTGGCGCCTCGTGTTGTCCACGCAGCTTGCCTTGCTCGCTGTCGCTGGTCTGGTGTCGGGCATGGTCAATGCGCTGGCCGGTGGTGGGTCGCTGCTGCTGTTCCCGGCGCTGCTGGCGGTGGGCTTCCCGCCGCTGGCGGCGAACGTCACCAACTCGGTCATCCAATGCCCCGGTTATGTGGGCTTGGCGCTGGGCAGCCGCCGCGAGCTGCGCGGGCAGCGCGAGCGAGTGGTGTCGACGGCGGGTGTCGCAGTGGCGGGCTCGCTGGGTGGCAGCCTGCTGCTGCTGGTCCTGCCTGCCAGCGTGTTCGACGCGGTGGTGCCCGCGCTGGTGGCGCTGGCCAGCGTGCTGCTCGGAATGCAACCATGGCTGTCGCGGTGGATCGGCGAACCTGAGCAAGATGCCCCGGACCGCCGGGCCATCTTGCTGCCTGCGGTGTTCTTGGGTGCCATTTACGGCGGCTACTTCGGTGGGGCGCTCGGTGTCATCTTGATCGCGGTGCTTGCTCTCACCGCGCATGACGACCTCCGCAGGCTCAACGCCGCCAAGGGAGTGCTCTCGCTGATCATCAGTGCGGTCACTGTGGTGGTCTTCGCGATCGGCGCACCGGTGGACTGGCTGGCCGTCGCGCTGCTTGCCCCCACCACTCTGGTCGGGGGCTTCATCGGGGCGAAGCTCGCCGGGCGGGTGCCCGAACTGGCGTTGCGAGTCGCAGTGGTTGTGGTGGGCTTGGCGGTGTCGATCTATTTGTTCGTCAGGTGAGGTGGGAAGTGTCGTTGACCAGGCTCACTGTGGCGGGACCGTCGGGATAGAACTCCGCCACCGACAGCGATGCGATATCCAGATGCAACCGGTGCAGCAGCGACGGTCCGGCGTCTAGCGCCATCCGCAGCAGCGCCTTGATCGGTGTCACGTGGCTGACCACGATCAGCGTCGCGGCGCCGTGCTCGGTGATCAGCTGGTCACGCACCCGGCGAACCCTTCGGTGAACCGCGTCCATGCTCTCACCGCCCGGCGGGGCCAGCGAGGTGTCGGTCAACCACCTGGTGTGCAGGTCCGGATCCCGCTCTCGGGCTTCGGCGAAGGTTAAACCCTCCCAGGCACCGAAGTCGGTCTCGGTCAGTCCATCGTGGACGGTCAGCGGCACACCCAGCGCGTCTGCCACAGGTTGAGCGGTCTGCCTTGCCCGCCGCAGCGGCGAGCTGACTACCGCAGCGACACCGTTGGTGTTGGCAAGCCGAGCGGCGGCAGCGGCAGCTTGGCGCTCCCCCAGCTCAGTCAACGGCAGGTCCGCACGCCCGGAGTAGCGGCGCTGCGCGGAGTACTCGGTCTGTCCGTGCCGCAGCATCAGCAGCCTGGTCGGGCAGCCGGTGGCGCCGGTCCAATGCGACGGTGGCGCCGTCTGTGCCCCCGCACGCTGGGTGATGCCGGCCTGGGTATCCATCGCCTCGTTGGCCAGCCGGTCTGCGTGCGCGTTGCGGGCTCGCGGCACCCAGGTGTATCTGACTTCGCCGAGCTGGCGGGACAGCTCGGCCGCCTCGCTGACCAGCGGGCGCAGATGCGGTTGCTTGACCTGCCACCGCCCGTTCATCTGCTCGACCACCAGCTTGGAGTCCAGCCGAGCCTCCGCGGACTGAGCGCCTTCCTTGACTGCGGCTCGGAGCCCAGCGATGAGACCCGAGTACTCAGCAACGTTATTGGTGGTCGTGCCCAGTCCCCCAGAAGTCTCCGCGAGTAGCTCCCCGGTGTCGGCGTCGCGCACCACCGCGCCGTACCCGGCCGGGCCGGGATTGCCGCGCGAGCCACCGTCGGCCTCGATGATGACACGCCGGGTCACCGGCCAGACTCCGCTGAGAGATCGGACGGGGTTGATAGGCCCGATTCGGCGGTACGCACCAGCACAACGCCGCACTCTTCGCATCGCACCACCTCGTCGGAGGCGGCGTCCCTTAGGTGTCCGATCGCGGTGCGGTCGAGCTCTAAGCGGCAGGCGCCACAACGGCCCTCGCGCACCAACGCCGCACCGGTACCGTTGCGGGCCCGGATCCGCTCATAGAGCGACACCAGGTCCGCGGGCAGCTCGCCGATGAGCACGCGGCGCTCTAGCGCACCGTGCTCTTCGATGGACGCCACGTCCGCCAATGCCTCATCGCGGCGGCGAACGGCATCAAGCCGCCGCTGCTCTATGTCGATCAACTCCACTCGGCCGCGCTCGAGGTCGGCGGCGGTGGCCTCACGCCGCTCCATCACTTCCAGCAGCTCGTCCTCCAGCACCGTCTGGCGACGTCGCAGGGTCGCCAACTCGTG
>JAODNG010000223.1 GCA_025465385.1 Pseudonocardiales bacterium | reverse complement strand
CCAGGCAGCGCCACCAACCTGTCGAACAGCTCCGACGCCTGTGAGACATCGCGCCACAGCCTGGTCACATCACCGTCGTAGTGTTCGACCAAGCCCCGACAGAGATCCTGAACCCGTCCAGCCATCGCCTTCGGATACCGGTGCAGGGCAGGCGGCCGCGCGAACAACTCCGCTAGTGCGTCAGCGTCGTAGTCGGCCAGCTCACGGACGTCGAGGTCGTGCCCGAGGCGCTGTTGAAGTTCGTAGGGAGCCGCAAAGGCTCGCTCCATGGGCACTTGTTGATCGAGGAGCATCGCTAGCACCAACGCCAGCGGATCCCGCTCCAGCAACGAATCTGCCGGTGCGTCCTGGCTCAACATCAAGCTCACCAAGACCTCCTCGGCACCGATGATTACGCGCCCGAGCCTACTCCCCGCCAACGCTGCGCTGGTCGGCGAGCACCGATCAGATGTCGATGCCTACCAAGCCCATCACCTCAGTGCGCCAGTCCTGGTAGGCGGTGGCAGCGCCGGACCTTTCCTGAGGGTTGCGCTGCGTCTGCATATCCTCGTCGCCACCGAGCGCGTAGTGCACGATCTCCTGGTCACTCCGGCGGCTGCTGACCACCTTCACCGCCACATGCTTGGTGGCGAGCTCGGCCCGGGTGGCGTGCGCCAGTAAATGCAGCAGTGCCAGCCGGGACTGCTGGTCGTCGGGCAACGACAACTCATCCGGGGTATTGCCAGACACCAACACCACGGTCGCGCCAGGCGCAAGCACTGGAAGCACTCGGTCCACCGCGCTGAAACGGGCCAGCAGGCCCGCGGACAGAAACGAGCCGACGCGCGCAACGGCGGTGTCCCCATCGGGATGGATGGTGACCGGCAGCTGGATGTAGAAGTCAACGCCATCGCTGCTCGGCTCACCCGGGAGCGCCGCAGGATCGGTGATGATCACAGGATCGACGCCTGCGTCCTTGAGAAGTTGAGCAAGCCGGTGGGCCCGGTCGGCAGACCCGCTCAGCAACCCGATAGACGACATCGACCCTCCTGCAGGCGCGTTCGAGCCGATCGGTGGACCACTCGGTCGGCTGATCACCGTGTCAGGTCATCGTAGGAGCCGGTGGCGCCGCCTGGCGAGGGCACCGCAGGGATCCGAGGGCGAGTCCCCCAAATGGCTGCCGCTTCCAACCCGCGCACCTACCCTGGAGTGCCCTTTCCGGGACCCCAGGGTTGAGTAGGTTCGCTGCCGGGCTGTGCCCGGGCGCGTGGTTGCGCTACTTCTTCAAGGTCTCCGCAGCCTGAACCGACCCTGAGCGCCTGCCCATCGGGCGGCCGTTGGCGCCATCCTGCACGTCCTGGGCGGCGTCCTTCACTTCCCTGGCGGCATCCTGGGTGGCAGCAGCGGCCCTGGTGGCGGCCGAGGTGGTGGCGGCCAGCAGGCTCTTGGTGAACTCTCGCTGGGTCACCAGCATCTGCTCGGCGAAGTCGAACATGGTGTCCACGGCCTCGACGGCTCCGCTCAACCTGGTGTCCGAAACGGGAACGAACCTCTGAACACTGTCCGTCCAGATCTGCAGCGCGCTGGCGATGGCTTCCTGGCCGCGACGGGCGGCTTCGGTCATGGTCTCCTGCGACGTGGTCATCGTCATCCCTTTCCTAGCTCATCGGATACGATCACCAAAGTACGCACGTTTGATAAGTATGTCAAGCAATGCCCGTACGGCGAGCTCAGCCGCCGCTACGACCACTCCTACCCTCGATGAAGCTGCGGTACACCCCGAGCAGAGCTTCGCGCTGGGCCTCGGTGAGGCGCGGGTCGCTGCGGATGCTGGCCTCGGTATTGGCCTGCTGACCGGGGGGGACATCGTCAGCCACAGCTCTGGTCCAACCGGCCTTTGCCAGCAGCTGGTCGGTGGTCAGCCCGAGCGCATCCGCGATGGCCCGCAACACCGTCAGCGAGGGCTGGTGCAGGCCACGCTCGACCTGGCTGAGGTAGGCGTTGGAAATCCGGGTCAAGGCTGCCATCTCGCGCAGCGACAGGTCGGCCAGCTGCCGCTGGGCTCGGATGAACGCTCCCAATGCCCCTAGCTGGGCATGCCAGGGGTCGGGCGCCGTGCCGTCGTTACTCGCACTCGCCATGACTCACATCATCCCGCTTACGGCGCGGCTGCGGGCCGCAGGCTCTCACTTCTCGCACACGTAACTGCCCGGAGCGACTTCTAACGGTGGGTGCATGGTGCTGCCCATCGGAGGTGGAGCCTGCCGCCGTCCAGCCCGCTTGGCAATCCACGGCGTCCAGTCCTCCCACCATGATTTGGGGACCTCGGTGGCCTGCTGGCGCCAGGACTCCGGATCCGCCGGTAACGTCTCCGCCGAACCAACCCAGTGTTTGGACTTGGGGTTCGGTGGATTTACCACGCCAGCGATATGCCCGGAGTTGGACAGCATGAACCGCACAGTGCCGCCGATGAGGCGGGCGCCCGCGTAGACCGCCTTCCATAGCGCGATGTGATCCCGCTCGGCGGACACGAAATAGCTGTCCTGACTGATTCGGGTGAGATCCAGTTTTTCCCCCGCCAATTCGAGCTCACCTTTCGCCAACCGGTTCTCTACATATAACGACCGGAGATACTCGATGTGCATGGCGGCGGGCATCCGGGTGGAGTCTGAATTCCAGCTCAGCATGTCGAACGGCGCCGGATCCTTTCCCAGCAGCCAATCATTGACCACGTAGTTCCACACCAGATCCCGGCCCCGCAGCAGGTTGAACGTGGTGGCCATGCTGTCCGCGGGCAGGTAGCCCTTGCGGGACATCACCTGCTCCAGCCGCTGCACCGCGGCCTCGTCGGTGAATACGCCAAGCGGGCCAGGCACGCTGTAATCGAGCAGGGTGTTCAGCGCGGTCAGCGAGCGGATCCGATCCTCGCCGCGGCCGGCGAGCCAGGCGAGCAGTCCCGTCGCCATCGTGCCGCCGAGGCACAGCCCGATCAGGTTGGTCTGCCGGGCTCCGGTGATCTCCTCGACGACCTCCAGCGCGGCGAGCAGCCCCTCCCGCAGATAATCGCTCATCGTCAGGTCGGCCAGCGTCTCATCCGGATTCCGATAGCTGATCATGAAGCAGGTATGTCCGTGTTGCACCGCCCACTCCACCAAGCTCTTCCCGGGTGCAAGATCCATGATGTAGTACTTGTTGATCCACGGCGGGCTGAAGAGCAGTGGAACCGCATGCACAGTCTTTGTCTGCGGTTCGTACTGGATCAGTTCCATCAATCGGTTCCGGAACACCACTGAGCCCGGCGTGGCAGCCAGCTCGTGGCCGGGGCGGAACTGATCCGGGGTGACCTGGCGGGGCATGCCGTTATTGGTCACCATGTCACGGAGGGCGTTGCTGGCCCCGCGCAACAGGCTCAGGCCACCAGTGTCGAACGCTTTTTTCAATGCAGCTGGGTTGGTCAGCAGCCAGTTGGTCGGTGCGGCGGCGTCGAGCGCTTGGCGCAGCGCGAACTCGGCTTTGCGTCGGGTGGCCTCGTCGAGCTCGGCACCATCGAGCAGATCCTGCAGGAAGCCCTCCAGCAGCGCGTGTTGCTGTCGCACCAGGTAGAACAGTGGGTTGGTGGTCCAAGCCGGATCGGTGAACCGGGCATCGCGGGCCGGCTCAACAGGTCCTTCCTGGTCCACCCCCATGCTGCGCAGCGTCGCGGTTATGGCGGCTTGCGCGCTGCGCATGCCGTACTCCATCACCGACCGAGACAGCGCTGGCGGGTCGCTCGCGACGGACATGGCGAGCTTGCCCAAGGCCTGTCCGAAGCCGGCGGGGTCCAGCTCGGCCATCGCGGAGTCCATACCGAACAGCGACCGCAGCGACGAGGCGACGTCAGCGGCGTCCTGGCGTAGCTCACCGAATGGATCGGCGGTCGGCGGGTTCGACGGGTTCGACGAATCGGACGGGTTCACGGACGACCACCTCCACCTCAGCGCTACTTCAGTGCCTGCGAACACCATAGGCGACCACTGCGGCTGGCAGAATGCATCGCCGTGCGAGCAGTGGCGAGCCGGGTACTCGAGGCAGCGGTTCTCGTGGACGACCAGTTGGTCGGTGAGCTGGACGCCCCCGGATTGCTGGTATTGCTCGCGGTGACCCACGACGATGGTCCCGCGCAGGCCGAGACGATGGCGCGGAAACTACACGAGCTGCGGATCCTGCGCGACGAACGCTCCGTCGCCGACACCGGCGCAGGGATGCTGTTGATCAGTCAGTTCACTCTCTACGGCGCGACGCGCAAGGGTAGGCGGCCCTCGTTCACCGCGGCCGCCCACCCAGCGCACGCCGCGCCGTTGGTCGAGGAAGTCGTCGCCCGGCTCCGGGCCCGCGGGACCGCCGTGGCCACCGGCCGCTTCGGCGCGACAATGGTCGTGCGCAGCGTGGCCGACGGCCCGTTCACCGTACTGATCGACGTGTGACGCCGTTGCAGAGCTACCAACCGGTCGATACCTCCCTTAACCGGCGGCCAACCCTGAGAAGTGTCTGAGGGTCCGCCGGATCGGGCACTTCGACGGGTACTCGTTCGTCGAACCCAGTGAGAGTCCGGGAACGGAATCCGGGCTCCCGACGTTGTAGTGGTCATCGCCGCGGGTACTCGATGGCCAGGCTGGGTGCAACGTCGCGCGCCGATTCACTAAAGCACCGGAGTCGGCACGAGGATCCGTCGCAGGAAGGAACCTGATGACTGCCGCGCAGATTTTCGTCGAACCGGACCCCATGCTCGAGGCTGACCTTGACGCCCAGAGCCCAGCGGCCGACTTGGTGCGGGTTTACCTCAATGGTATCGGCCGCACCGCGCTGCTCAGCGCCCAGCAGGAGGTTGAGCTGGCCAAGCGCATCGAGGCCGGCGTGTTCGCACGCCACACCTTGGATACCGCAACGCGGCTGTCGCCCAGCCGGCGCGCCGACCTCCTCCGGCTGGTGAGCGACGGTCACAAAGCCAAGGACCACCTGCTGGAGGCCAACCTGCGGCTGGTGGTGTCGCTGGCCAAGCGCTACACCGGCCGCGGCATGCCGCTGCTCGACCTGATCCAGGAGGGCAACCTCGGCCTGATCAGGGCGATGGAGAAGTTCGACTACGCCAAGGGTTTCAAGTTCTCCACCTACGCCACCTGGTGGATCCGGCAAGCCATCACCCGAGCGATGGCCGACCAGTCCCGCACCATCCGCATCCCGGTACACATGACCGAGGTAATCAACAAACTGGCCAGCATCCAGCGCGACCTGCATCAGGGCCTAGACCGCGAGCCCACCC
>JAODNG010000543.1 GCA_025465385.1 Pseudonocardiales bacterium | reverse complement strand
TTTCCACAGCGCTGGGATGGGAGGCAGTCGCCGACCAAGGCTGCCTTGGTCGCTGCTTGTCGCCCGCGCGATGGTGCCGCATTCCCTTCGTATGGCGGAAGCGGGCTTGTGGCAGCGGCTTGGAGCGACCGGGGTCCGGGATGTTATCTACGCACCCGCCTGAGGTCACCGAGAAGCGCGTGCGCTTCGCTCGTGGAGGGGGCTTCGCATCTGTCACAGATCGTGCCCTGCGATGAGGTCCGCGGCGCGTTCGGCGATGGCCAGTACGGTGGCGTTGGTGTTCGCCGCGGGGATCGAGGGCATGACCGACGCGTCGGCCACGCGCAGCCCGTCGATTCCGTGGACCCGTAGCTGCGGGTCGGTCACGGTTGCCGGATCTGTGCCTATCCGGCAGGTGCCGACGGGGTGCCAGTAGGTGCCGACGCTACGGCGCAGGTAGTCACGCTGCCGGTCGGCGGTGGTTACCGCGGCGCCGGGCAGCACTTCTTCCTGGCGCCATTGGGCCATGGCCTGGGACCCGCCGATCTCGCGGGCCAGCCGGAGCCCGGCGAGCATGCCGCCCACGTCGCGCTGGTCGGTGAGGAATCCCGGGTCGACCAGCGGCGCGATCCCCGGGTCGCTGGAGGCGAGCCGCACCGAGCCGCGGCTGTAGGGACTGAGCAGGGCGAAGGAGATCGTGTAGCCGTTCTGCGGTCCGTGCATGCCCGGCGGGATGAAGGGGAAGTCCATGAACACAATGTGGACATCCGGGGCCGGTAGCGCCGGGTTTGTGCGCAGCGCGGCGAGAACTTCACCGTGGTTGTTGACACCGTCGGGTATGGGCTGGGCGGCCGCGTAGACAACAGGTCCTAGTGGGTGGTCGGAGAGGTTCTCACCGACGCCGGGCAGGTCGGCGCTGACCTGGATGCCCTGGCCGCGCAGTGCGTCGGCCGGGCCGATGCCGGACAGCATCAACAGCTGCGGTGACCCGATCACGCCGGCGCACAACACCACCTCACCGGCCGCAGCGGTCCGCAACTCACCGCCGATGGTGTAGCGCACTGCGGTACACCGGCTGCCGGAGAGCACCAGTTTCCGTGCCACCGCATCGGTGAGCACGGTGAGGTTGGGCCGGTCCAGGAACGGTCGCAGGTAGGCATCGGCAGCGGACTGGCGAACACCGCCGGCCACGGTGAGCTCATACCGGGCCACGCCTTCGGCGTCAGCCCCGTTGAGGTCGGCCGAGACCGGATACCCGCGTTCCTGGACAGCCTCGATAAAGGCAGCCGACGCGGGATGCGTGATGGCCGGGGGCTGGGGCCGCATCGGTCCGCCGGTACCGCGGTAGTGCGGGTCGCGGCCTTCGGTGTGTTCGCTGCGCCGATAATAGGGCAGCAGGTCGTCATATCCCCAGCCCTTGGCCCCCGCCGCCTCCCAGGCATCGATGGCCGACCGGTGGCCCCGCAGGTGCGCCATCGCATTGATGCTGCTGGAACCGCCCAGCACCTTGCCCCGCGCATACGGGATAGCCGCGCCGCCCAGCCCGGGCTGCGGCACGGTGACAAACCCCCAGTCCACCTCACTGCCTAACAGCGCCGGCCACGCTGCCGGGACCGACATCGCCGCGGGGCCGTCGGCGGAACCCGCTTCCAGCAGCAGCACCCGGACATCGGGATCTTCGGACAGGCGCGACGCCACGACGGACCCGGCCGAGCCGCCACCGACCACCACGAAATCGTAAGAACTCATTGTTCCGGCCTTTCCCCTGTGACATACGACAGCAACTGCTGTCGTATGTCACGACAGTGCTCGCTGTCGTCCGCGGACGGGCCGAAAGCAGGTCTCATGGCGTAACCGCGACGTGATCACCAAGGCCACGCTGGGCTTTCTCCGGGACGGCTACGCCGGCAGCTCGGTGGACCGCGCAGACTAGAACCACCTTTTGCTCCAATCTTATTTGAGGAACTCTGTGTGTCATCCCATGACAGTCTGTCGATATGTGAAGGCAAAAACTGCGAAACAGGGCATCAGATGCCTATCGGCCTCTAGCCGGTCTTCCGTTGGAATGACTAGTCTAGCTCTCGTGACGATATCACCACTCACGCGTCGGGCGCTGGTAGTGCTACTTCTAGTGCCCGCGCTCTCTTCGCCCCGGTTCATCCGGGATGGATCGTGGGTGGTGGGAAACGACCACGTCCCGGGCCGGTAAGCCTATGCTACCGGCCGCCTGTCATGTTAGGGGAGCACTACATGAACAAACCCGATCGAAGCAGGATCACGACCATCGGAAATCTCGACTGCGACCGCCGAACGCCATCCATCCTGCCTAGCTATAGGCATCTAGCTATAGGCATCTAGCGTCTAGCTTGTCGCGCCCCGGTGACAAGGCCCGGCTGATGGCCCTCGCGCTCAACATGGATCACTCACCCATGGCCCCACAACCGCCCGCACTGACCAACCCAGCAACCAACCCCCAAGCCCACGAAGCTCAGCCCAAATATCAGGAAGCAACACTGTGAGGTGTTTTCAGATGACTATCAACGACTTGGCAATTAACGCTCCCCGGTCGGACTACGATCCGTACGCTGATGATAACCTGCTCGATCCCTGGGCCGGCTACCGCGAAATGCGTGATGCCGGGCCCGCCGTATGGCTGAACAAGTACGAGATGTTCGCACTGGCCCGCTACAGCTGCGCTCGGAGGGCGCTGGAGGACTGGGAGTCCTTCCCCTCCGGCAAGGGCGTGATGATGAACGACGATATGAACCGCGTACTGATCGGCAACACGCTGTGCAGTGACGGTCAGCAGCATGACGTACTGCGCGGGGTGATCGCCCGCCCGCTGACAGCCAAGGCGGTGCGACCGCTTCTGGGTGAATTCAAGGCCCAAGCCGAAAGCGTGGTGGACAGCGTAATGGCAAAGGGTACTTTCGACGCGGTCTCCGAATTGGCACAGCACATCCCTGTCTCGATTGTCTCGAACGCTATCGGGCTGCCGGAGAAGGGCAGGGAGCGGATGATGATCTGGGCCGAGGCGCTGTTCAACTGCATCGGGCCGGTCAACGACCGCACCGCGCAGTCGTTCCCAGCTCTTAACGAGATGATGGAGTACGCAACAAACGAAGCGGTACGCGGAAAGCTGAAACCGGGCAGCTGGGCCGAGAGCATCCTCGACGCGGTGGACCGGGGCGAGGTTCCGCGTGCCGCGTGTCCAGCCTTGATGGTCGACTACATGGGCCCCAGTCTCGACACGACCATCTCCGCCATCAGCAACGCGGTCTGGCTGTTCGCCCACCATCCCGCCCAGTGGGACGTGATCCGGGAGGACCCGTCACTGATCCGGGGCGCCATCAACGAGGTGCTGAGATACGAGTCCCCGATACAAGGCTTCTCCCGCTACGTCGAGCGTGACGTGGACATGGATGGAGTACTGCTGCCTGCGGACTCCCGGGCCATCGTGTTCTACGGGTCGGGTAACCGGGACGAGCGCAAGTTCGCCGACCCTGACCGCTTCGACGTCCACCGCGGCGCGAATGACCAGCTCGGCTTCGGAGCCGGTCCCCACGCCTGCGTCGGCATGCATCTCGCCCGGATTGAGATGCGGGCGCTCTTGACCGCCCTGGCCAGCCGAGTGCACCGCTTCGAGGTCGTCGAAGCACAGCGATCACTACACAACGTGTTGCGCGGGTTCAGCTGCCTGCGGGTCAAGGTCAGCTGAGCCCGCAGTCTACCTGGTTCCAGCGGCCATCATTCGGTCTAGATAAACGGGCTCTCCGTGGTTCCGGGTGAGCGTGACGTTGTGCTGGCTGATCACGCCGCTGCCTGAGCGATCGCGTGGGCCAGGATACGACGTTGGTAGTTGTCCTGGTTGGTGAAGCCGCAGCCGACGCGCTT
>JAODNG010000521.1 GCA_025465385.1 Pseudonocardiales bacterium | reverse complement strand
CTCTACGAACTGCTCACCGCCGGTGTCGTCGGCAGCTACCTGGGGTTGGTGGCGGTGGGCGACATGGTGCGCCGGGAGATCGGTCTCGGCAGCTCCGTGCTGGCAACGCTGGTCATCGCGCTGGGCTTCAACCCCGTGCGGGTGCGGCTGCAGCAGGTTGTCGATCGTGCGCTGTTCGGCGATCGGGCGGACCCGGTGCGGGCGGTGTCCCGGCTCGGCGAGCGGTTAGGTAGCGGCCCGCAAGCCGACCCGGCTGACGGGCTGACGGTGGTTCGCGAGGCACTCCGACTGCCCTACGCGGCGCTACGGACCAACGGGGTCGAACGCGCAGCCCACGGCACGCCCCCAGAGCTCCTGGAGACCGTCCCGCTCAACTACCGCGGGGAGCGGGTTGGCGAGCTGGTGGTCGGGGTGCGGTCCGGGCAGCGCCGGCTCAGCGCGGCGGACCGCAGGGTGCTCGAGCTACTGGCCGCGCCACTGGCGCTCGCGGTGCACGCGACCGCCCTATCCGATGCGGTCCAGCGTTCGCGGGAGAGCATCGTTGCCGCCAGGGAGGAGGAGCGGCGCAGGTTACGGCGTGATCTGCACGATGGCTTGGGCCCAGTGCTGACCGGGGTGGCCTTTCAGGCCGATGCCGCGCGCAACCTTATTCGGGCCGACCCGGTACGGGCGGACGCGCTGCTCCACGAGCTGCGCGGGCGCATTGCCGAAGCGATCGAGGACATCCGGCGGCTGGTCTACGAGCTGCGTCCACCGTCGCTGGACGAGCTCGGCTTGATCTCTGCGTTGCGTCGTCAGGCCGAACACCTCGCGGGCTTTGGGACCAACGTGAGTGTTGTCGCGCCGCTGGAGCTCCCGCCATTGCCGGCCGCCATCGAGGTCGCTGCCTACCGGATCGCGGTGGAGGCGCTGACCAACGCCGTTCGGCATGCGGGTGCATCGCACGTCGAGCTGCGGATGGTCGTGAACGGCGCCTTGGAGATCGCAGTGACTGACGACGGGCCGCCCACGCCACAGTGGCGGCCCGGGGTTGGGATGACCTCGATGCGGGAGCGGGCCGCGGAACTGCGCGGCACCTTGGAGGCAGGTCCGCACGCCCGCGGTGGGCGGGTGCTGGCGAGGCTGCCGTTATGACCCGTTCCGGAACTGACCCGATCCGGGTCGCGCTCGCCGACGACCATCCCGTCGTCCGCGATGGCCTGTCGGCGTTGCTCGGCTCCGTTGCGGGCATCGACGTGGTTGCCACCGCCGCCACTGGCCGCGATGCGGTCCGCGGCGGTCACCCTGTGCCCTGACGTGCTGGTGCTGGATATCCAGATGCCCGATCTCGACGGTGTCAGCGCCGCCCGCGAGATCACCCGGGACGCGCCGGCAGTCGCCGTGTTGATGTTGACGATGTTCGATGATGACGAGTCGGTCTTAGCCGCCATGCGGGCTGGTGCCAAAGGCTACGTGCTCAAGGGTGCCACCCAGGAGGAGATCGTTCGGGCGATCCGCGCAGTTGCGGCCGGCGAGGCCATATTCGGACCCGGCGTCGCCCGGCGGGTGCTCGGTCGGCTGACCGGCAGAGCAGCCGTGACCGACCCCTTCCCGCAGCTCACTCCGCGCGAGCGGCAGGTCCTCGAGCTACTTGCGGCAGGGCTGTCGACCACGGTGATCGGCGGGAAGCTCGGCCTAGCCAGCAAGACGATCAATAACCACGCCTCCGCGATATTCGCGAAGCTCCAAGTCGCCGATCGGACCGAAGCTGTCATCCGCGCCCGGGATGCGGGCTTTGGCGGTGCGCGGTGAGGCCGACCGGGTTCGACGTCGGCAAGATCCCGCTGCCGACAACGGCCGCCGCTAGCGGAGTGACCAGTTCAGCGAGTCGGGCGGTAGCCGGCTCACCGAGCGCGCGCCACGGTTGCATGGCCGCGCGGTCGGTGGCTGCTTCGATCTCGTCGTGCTGGGCCGCTCCCGCCGGAGTGAGATGCGCCGCGACGTCGAGCCAGCCGGTTGCGCTGAGCTCCTCGACGGCGCTGCGCCAAGCATCAGCACTCCATCGGCGGCTCTCGCGGAGCACAGCGGGGTCGGCCTCGCCGGCGGCGGCCTTGATCAGGTGGGCCTGGACCGGGGAGACGCCTCGGGCCAACAGAACGGCGATGTGCCCGTCACCGCGGTGCTCGCGCAGCGTCGTGGTGGCCTGCCACAGCGCCAAATGGGGCTGCGCCGGACGGGGCAGCGCCTGGTTGGCCGCGGCCAGGATGCGCCCAGCGGTGTCGGCGGCACTCGCCGCCTGCCACGCCAGGTCGGCCGCGTCCACGACCTCCTGGGACTCGACGGTCACGTTGCCCCAGAGTCGGCGCAGGGCAGCGTCCGCACCCGCCAGCCGTACCCGTATCGCGTCGTGCGGGTTCGTGTACGTCCACGCGTCCGGCAGCGCTCGGGCCACCCGATCCGGATGGAAGCCGAAGAAGGCCGCCGCTGCCACGGCAGGTCCCACCGGTCCCAGCGGCGCCACCCGCAGTGCGAAGTAACCCATCCAGAACCCGCGCACACCGAGGCTGTCCGCGGCGGCGCGGGCCTCTGGGGTGAAGTACGTGACGTCGTGGATGGGCTCATAGAGCTGCCACATCCGCCGCGCAGTACCGTCGTTCATCGGCTTCGCACCACCCATCCCCGTGCTGTTTCAAAGGCGCGTTCTGGATGCAGAACGCGGTAAATCAGGGTTCCGAAGAGCGTTCTGGATGCAGAACGCGGAATCGAACGCGCTGGCGACGGGCACCGAACTGGAGGCAACGCCATGCTGAAGATTTTCGCCGACCTGTCTACGCCTCTGGTGGCCGATGCCTGCGTCCGGATAGACCTGCCGCTGCGCGCCGCGCCGCCCGGCATCGGCGCGGTCGTTCCCGGACACCGGATCGCGGGACGCGCGTTGCCGGCCCGGCATTACGGCAGCGTGGACGTGTTCTTGGAGGCATTGCGCTGGGTTGAGCAGGGTGACGTGCTGGTCATCGACAACGGTGGGCGGCCGGACGAGGCTTGTGTCGGCGACCTGGCGGTACTGGAGGCCGACGCGGCAGGGTTGGCCGGCCTGGTGGTGTGGGGCCTGCATCGCGACACGCCGGAGTTGGTGGAGATCGGTCTTCCGGTGTTCAGCTATGGCAGCTACCCGGTCGGTCCGGTGCGGCTCGACGCAGGGGAACCGCTGACCACCGCGCGGTTCGGTCCGCACCTGGTGAGCGATGACGACGTTGTCTTCGGAGACGACGACGGCGTGTTATTCGTCGCCGCCGGCCGTGCTGAGGAGGTGCTGGCGACGGCGCACCAGATCTGGCAGACCGAGCGCGACCAGGCCCGCAGGATCCGCGCCGGTGAGACACTGCGCCAGCAGACGGCCTTCGACGACTACCTGGCGCGGCGCGCCGCCGATCCGTCCTACACGTTTCGGCGGCATCTTCGGCGCGCCGGCGGGGCCATCGAGGAGTAGTTCGGTCCGGGGCTAGTCCGACTGCTTCACATTCCAGGTGAGCCGGGGATGATCGGCTACGCGATGCGGTTGGACAGCCGGCCCAGACCGGTGATCGACACCTCGACGAGGTCCCCGCTGGTCAGGAACCTCGGTGGGTCGAACCCAATCCCCACGCCGGCTGGGGTGCCGGTGGCAATCAGGTCACCGGGCAGGAGCGTGATCCCTGCCGACAGGGTCGCGATCAGTTGCGGGATGTCGAAGATCAAGTCTTTGATCGTGGCGCGCTGGCGGCGTTCGCCGTTGACGGTGGTCTCGATCTCCAGCGCGGTCACGTCGGTGATTTCGTCGGCTGTCACCGCGTATGGTCCCATCGGGCAGTGGGTGTCCAGTGACTTGCCCAGCAGCCATTGCTTGTGGTCGCGTTGCAGGTCCCGTGCGGTGACGTCGTTGACGATCGTGTATCCCCACACGTGCTGGTAAGCCTGTTCACGGGTGATGCCTCGTCCGCCGCGGCCGATGATCAGGCAGAGCTCGCCCTCGTAGTCGAGTTCGCTTGTCACCGCGTGGTGCGGCTCGATGGCAGCGGTCGGTCCGGTCACCGAAGTCGTGGCCTTGCTGAACAGGATCGGTTTGGCCGGCAGTTCTTGCTGTCTGCCTGAGGTGTCGTAGCCGCTGTGGCCGAACTCGGCGACGTGGTCGCGGTAGTTCTTCCCAACGCAGAAGACGTTGCGCCGCGGCACGGGAATCGGCGCGAGCAACTCCACCGAGTCGAGCGGCAGTGCCGGCAGTGCGGCGGTGACTTCGCGCAAAGCGGGCCCCAGTTCGTCCCAGGCCTCGATCACCTGAAGCATCCCGGCACCGGCCGGGAGCAGCTCGCTGACGTCTCGGACAACCCCAGCGTCGGCGACACCGACCCGGCTCGTCGTTCCGCTGCGAAATGTCACGAGCTTCATTGCCGAACCCATCCAAGCAATTGGGGACCATGTCAGCTTCGCCGACGTTACCGCCGAATGCGCGGTGACGGATTGATGCAGGTCCGGCGGGTGCAGTCGGGGCGGATGAGCACGGCCCGGGTCTTGCTGACACCGCCCCGGCCGGCTGCAGCGATGAGTAACCTGCGTCGCCGGAGTCATCTTCAACAGCGGCGGCGGCACCGCGGCGTCGTCGTGCACTGTCGGCTCATCGAAGATAGGACACCATCGCCATGACGACCACAGGCACATCTGACGTCGGCAACCGCACCGCCGCCGGCTCCGTCGCTCGTGACCTCGTGCTGCTCCTGGCACGAATCGGGCTCGGAGTGCTGATGGTGGCCCATGCCAAGCTGGAGTACGACTTCGCAGGCGGCAGCATCGCGGGAGTCGGGGCGCTATTCGAGAAGTCCGGCATCCCGCTAGCGGCGATCACCGGGCCGGTGAACATGCTGTTCGAGCTCGTCGGCGGTGCCGCGATGATCCTCGGCCTGGCGGTGCTTCCAGTCGGTGTCCTGATGGCACTGAACATGCTGGGCGCCTGGATCCTTGTGCACCACGGTGGCCTCTACGCGCTCGACTACACCGGCCCCGAACTGGTCATCGCGCTTGGACTTCTGAGCCTGGTGCTCGCCGTCTCGGGCGCTGGACGGCTGGGGCTCGACCACCTCATCGTCCGGCTCGTCCGGCGTCGGTCCCGCACGGCATAAGGGGTTACCTGCTCGTTCGGTACGAGAACTCCGAATGTGGCGTCGCACTGCTGACGATTGCGGAGAAACCCTCACAGAAAGCTGTCAGGCCATCACAAACGGCATCGGTTAACTTCGCGCGCCGTCGAGGCTGCGTCCAAACGGCGGATGCCGCCATTTGAGCATTTAAGTACTGTTATTTCGCAACTGAGCATTCGTTTGCTTTGCTCCGAGATCCCTGAGATCGGGCACGCTCTGCAGTTTCCGGTTGGAGGACACGATGCACGCAGTATTCGTCGAGGTCGACGTCCCGG
>JAODNG010000499.1 GCA_025465385.1 Pseudonocardiales bacterium | reverse complement strand
ACGCCCAAACCGGTGCCGACGTCGGGTAGTGGCTTGCCAGTACGGTAGCCTGAGAAGATCAATGTGGCCGAGCCCAGACCATTGACGATGACCTGCGGGTTGTACACCCGGCCCGTGTAGTACTTCTGGGGGCTGGTTGTGGGATAGGTGTAGTCGACCTGGACGAGTGGGTTGGCGGCTCCGTTCTCCACCGTCCAGTGCACCGCGTCGCTGGAGTGGGCGTGGCCGAGGAAGTGGTAGGCGTCGCTGTCCCCGTCCTGGCAGCCTCCTCCGGAGAAGAACAGGCCGAAGGAACCATCGAGTTGTCTCAGGATCGTGCCGTTGGGTCCGATATAGCGGAACCCGCCGATGCTGGTGTTGTCGTCCGGGTTGTTCAGCCCGCTGGCCGGACCGCCGTCGCTGAAGTTGACGCCATCGATGGTGGTGGCGATCCGGAGCTCGGAGCGGTCGTAATTCGCCTTCTTGCTGGTATAGGGCTGGGACTGGGAGTCGGTGCAAAGCTTGGTCAGATCGAGTCCCGTGGCGGGCGAGGACTTAGATCCCTTCACCTTCTTCAGGTAAAGAATTTTTGTGGGGTTGAAGTGGGGGTCGGTGCCCGTGCCGGGGATTACGCCGAGAATGCCGTCGGGATGATCCAGCCCGATAGTTTGCGGTACCCCGGGGGGCACCGGTGTGGCTGCGGTCACCGGCTCGATGTTGTTCAGTCCGGAGAACCCGCCAGTGACGTTGTGGATCGTCAGCCCGCCGTTGTCACCCACGGATCCGGCGCGGTCAAGGGTGTAAAGCAACGTCTTGCGGGTCGGCCCGGTCGGGATAGTCATGACGAACGGGTGGCCCTGGCCGTTATCGCCGTTGCCGGCTGCGTTGGTGGACGCATCGTTGGCTGGGCAGGTGCCATTGAGGCGCAACTTCACTCCATCGATAGACCAGGTCAGCCCGCCGTCGGTGGAGGTGCCGTGGGCGATAGCCTCGTCGGTGTCCTTGATCCGGTAGTCGAAATAGCCGTCTAGCTTCCCGTCCAGGCCCCGCTTGATCTGTGGGAAGTAGTAGGGCTGCATGAGATTCGTGCCGGGATTGCTCTGGAGGGCTCCGTTCGGGAAGGTGTCGCATAGTCCCTTGTTTTGGTGATCGAGAGTTGCTGGGCCTTGACCGAGTGTCCACGGCCCGTTCGTGACCGACGCTGGCTGGGGCAACCCAGTAGTAGACCACTGCACATTGAGAGAAAAAGGTCCTTCGACCGGTGGCGGTGATGGCGGGCTGGCCATCGCTGTGCCAACGGTGAGGGACAGGGTGGCCAGGCTGGCGCTCGCGGCCAGGAGCAGGTTTCTCTTTCGCATTCACTATCCTTTGCACGCAGGGATGCACGGACCGATGTCCAGGCACATAGCCCAAATGGCAGGCAGCCAGTGGTATGCCAGCCAACCGTCACTGACGTCTTGCTTACGGAGATTCGTAGAGCCCCGTGTTCAGGAGCGGACACTCCCCGCGCACGGATACATCGAGGAACGCTGCGCCCCAAAGGTGAACAGTAAAGATCCGACAGTCGATCAGGGGATTGCAACTAACCCCACAAGAGACGAGCTCAGAGTGGCTCTTGGCGCTGTTCACAACGTGACCGCTCAGTCGCTCCAGCGGTGTTCGTGGCCATCCCCGGGTCGGCTGCTGTTCCGACGCTCACCAGGTAGCAATCCCTTGTGGGGTTTGTCCCAATCCCCTGGTCGAGTGCTGGACCTGCCCCGTTCACCTTCAGCGGGCACCGTCGGCGGTAGTGACATCAACCCATGGGTCGAGAAGCGGGAGGTCGTGACAAATGACCGATGATGGCTGGGGACCGTGGAGGCTGGATCTGAGCCGTTTCGTGCTCGACCGCGCCCCGGATTCTTCCGACAGCTTCCCGATCGACCTGCTGAGTTGCCAGGACTCAGACGAAGTGCTCGACTACATCTGCCAGGTTGCCCGCCAGAGGTGGGCTGATGACGTCACCCTTGCTGGCCTGATCCGGGCGCTGAACGACATGCTTGATCCGCAGGCGACCTTATGCTCGGTCGGCGAGCCCAAGCGACTGTCAGACACACAGCTGCGCGGCCGGATCACCGCTGCTGCCGGAGGGAACCCTCGGGCGATGTAGACGGTGCCTGGCGGAGCATCACGGCCTCTTCGTCCGAACGCGGTTGAGCAGGGTCGAGCAGGCGGTTCGACGACCGTCCGCGCGGTCCACCTCATGGTTCACGCTCCGCTCGTGCAGGCCGGTGTGTGATGGCGGTCGCGCCGCCTTCTGCTGACCCACGTCGTTCTTCGGCGTCGAAGACCTCGATGGGCCAGCCGCAGCGGCGTGCTCGACCCGATACCGAAGTGGGGGATTCGGTGGCCCAGGGCAGGCCGATCTGCCGGGCTAGTCGCCACTGCCGATCAACCTGGTGCGGCCGGGCTGCCGCGCACACTTGCGACTAGTGAAAGCCGCCGCCTAGAAACTGACGACCGAAATTCAAGATCGTGGTAGATAGCTAACGGGCGTACCGTATTTGCCCGCCAGCAGTCAGTGTTCATGAACTTGACGCCTGCATTTAGGAATCTCGAATCTGTAGATATCGTTAGTTCTCCGGCGGTGAGTGTTACGAAAGCTGACGGTGCGCGCTTAAAGTTCCGTCACCGCCGACTACTGTTTGCCCTTTCTTAACTGCGTTTACCCTTCCTTAACCGCACCCTGAGTGGAAATCTACATGCCGCGGAGTAGTCATAGCTGGAAGGTATGGACGGAAAGTGCAGAGACCGTGACGCAAATCAGTCAAACGCTAGGCTATTCGGATGGTATTGCGTCGCTGCAGTTACATGGCGGCTCGACGGGCGATACCAATCCTGACGGGCTCAACCACCCGCTCTAGTGGTTTCCGATGAGCGAAGCTGACCGATAACGGTTTCGTGATCAATGTGGAACCCGAGCCCGCGAATCGATCTTACGCGTCCCAATGTGGTCACGTGGATCACAACTACGGAGGTATTCATGGATCGCAACATCACGCGGCGGCTTGGCGTCTTCGCCTCTTCGGCCGTCTTGGCTACCGGTTTGGTGTTGGCTGCCGGAGGCACCGCCTTCGCCGCCGGTAGTGGCGCCCCCGGTGGCCCTGGTGGCGCAGGTGGCGCTGGTGGCCCCTGCTTTTCCACTGGGTGCGCCGCAGGTCATGGCGCCGTCGGCGGCAACGGTGGCATCGGTGGCATCGGCGGTTTCAACATCTTCGGCCCTGGTGGAGCGGGTGGCGCCGGTGGAGCGGGCGGCCTCGGTGGAAGCGGCGGAAGCTGCGTCAACTTGTTTGTTAACCCCTTCAACCTAGGCGGATGCACCGCTGGTAATGGCGCAAAGGGCGGCGCTGGCGGCGCCGGCGGAAATGGTGGGCTGTCCGTCTTCAATAATGGCGGCAACGGCGCCCAGGGCGGGGTTGGTGGTGGCGGCGGAAATGGCGG
>JAODNG010000496.1 GCA_025465385.1 Pseudonocardiales bacterium | reverse complement strand
AGAAACCCTCACCAGCCGGGGCCCGATCAGCTGACCACACTCACGATCTCGTGGTCGAGATGACGATGGGGTTCAACGCGGCGTGTCGTGACCGTTGGACGTTCGCCGACAAGACGGCGTTCATCGGAGGGGGTGTGCCGGCGCGCTTGCCAGCGCCGCTCGATGCGGCCGCCAGCCCGTGCTGGCCCCGTACCACCCGGTTGTGTACGGCCTTTGAGCAGCACCGCCATGCGGAGGCGGGGTTGACCCAGGGCAGTGGGGTGGGCCGGGTCGCTCACGTTCCACAACCGCACCGTCCTGTCAGCGCCCGGCGGCGGCCAGAAGATTGTCAGATGTTGGCTACCGCAGCTCGAAATGTTGGTAGTCGATCGGGTCGGTCCAGTGGCCGCCCCAAGTCCAGCCACGGTCGGTAAACGCCAGAACTGTCTGGTCGCCGTCGTGCAGCAGACCGGGATCCCTCCTCGTCCGATCGAGGTATGGCCCACCGTTCTTGGGCTGCACGCCATTGACGTCATGGTACGGGTTGATAAGCGGGTTGATGTCGATTGCGCGGCCGTAGGCGTGATAGGACCAGCGGTCGGTGTCCGGGATATCACGGCAGTTGTAGCCAGAGGTGTTGTTGTCCTCCATGGACAGCTCGTCGTCGGCATTGACATAGTGGTCGGGGGTGAGCATCTTCGCGATCGGGTACCGCATCTGGTAAAGCTGACCAAAAATCTTGATCAACTCGTCGACTCGGTCAGCGTTGACCACCAGCTGTCCCTGGTGCGCTTGCCCGTCCATTCCTTTATATGACAGCACCATCATTCGCAACTGATCGGGCCCGACCGGGCATCCTGGGTGCCAGGTCAAGCCGAGTGCCTTGGTGGTGACTGAGTGAGTGGTCGCTGAGAACGGCGGCAATGGGTTCCCGCCATCAGCGGCAGTTGGCAGCGCCGCAGTTAAACCCAACAGCGCGGCAAGGGCAGCACGTAATGGGCGCACTTATTCAGTATCGCACAAACGGGTGACATGCTTATCCGGTCTGGCTTGATCGTCTTGTCTGGTCCGATCGCCTCCACGGCGGCTCCCACACAGGGCAACAAACCAAACCGTACGCGGTCTGGCTGTGGAGAGACGCCGCCAGGGCAGCTCGATCGGGCCGCGCAGTCAGCGGTGAACACCGGCGGCTGACCAAGCCTCGCTCTGATTGGTAGCAGCACCGGCCGGGAGATTCCCCGTGGACGCACAGCGAGTCGCGCCAAAGATGAAGATATTACGGGAGCCGACGTGACCGTTTCACTGTCACACACAGGAGCTGTCTGTCTGGTGCGAGAAACACCCGACCGCTGAGCTGCCGTCCCCGCCGACGGAGTACCGCCCCGACAACAGCCGTTCAGCGCAAGTCTCGGTCATTCGCCGCAGCGAGGCTTCCTTGGCGGTGACGTCGGTAGAGATCGTGCAAATATTCACAAGCCCAATTTGACACACGAGGACAGCGCTGGCCGTCCGGTGACCAGCGCATTCAACGAGGAGCGAGCACCATGGACTGGCGCCACCGCGCGGCCTGCCGAGACGAGGACCCGGAGCTGTTTTTCCCCGTGGGAACAAGCGGTCCCGCCCTGCTGCAAATCGCTGAGGCGAAGACCGCATGCCGGCGCTGCCCGGTCAGTACCGAGTGCCTTAACTGGGCACTGGCCTCCGGGCAGGATGCCGGAGTATGGGGCGGCATGAGCGAGGAAGAGCGGCGGGTCGTTAAGCGGCGCCATGCACGTACCGGGGCCCGTACTGGCGCCTGAGTCCGCGCATGACCCGGAGAGGGGCTCGT
Organism: Pseudonocardiales bacterium; assembly: GCA_025465385.1. Taxonomy (GTDB): domain Bacteria; phylum Actinomycetota; class Actinomycetes; order Mycobacteriales; family Pseudonocardiaceae. The sequence continues at coordinate 2,022 of JAODNG010000496.1, read as the reverse complement.
CATCTTCGGATGACGGGCTTCTCCTTCGCTGTACCAGCTTCCGGCTGACTGCTGTCGACTAGCGCGGTCTGCTGCTCGTTCAAACTGGTCACTCGTTCGGCGGCGCCGGTGACGAGTGTCAGCGGTTGTGCTCCCGTTCTGCCCCCGCCTACTGCCCTCCTGCACTTGGACGGCGGTGGTCACTTCTGGGACAGTCGGAGCTCCGGACGTGAGGCTCGACCCCGCTACCTAGCACTGGGCATGCCCAGGCACGTGCGCACTAAAAATCTTGACTATCGCTCCCGATTAACAGCGCCTATCAGTCGGGACTGCACTCAAATCCCACACCCCTGCTGAACAGTGGGATTTGAGTGTGTCCGGACGGTCAGGCCGGGACGATGTTCTCGGCCTGCAGACCCTTCTGACCCTGGGTAACGTCAAAGGAGACCTTCTGACCCTCTTGCAGTTCCCGAAATCCTTGGGCGGCGATGTTCGAGAAGTGAGCGAAGACGTCTGGGCCTCCGCCCTCCTGTTCGATGAAGCCGAACCCCTTTTCCGCGTTGAACCACTTCACTGTCCCCATCGCCATGATGCACCCTTCCACCCTGTACAGACTGCGCTCGGCCCGTTGCCGACAGCCATCTTCCGTAGCGCACCCTACTGCCACCCTTGGGCGATCGTCCTGGGCCTGCGCATACACAGCCGTGTGCTCGTAGAGGTGGACCGTCACCTCGTGCCGCTCGATACCCACAAGGAGCGGTTTCGGGACGATCAACGCCGTTGCAAGTACCTCACGGACCGACCTGGGTGGTAGTTCCCTTCTCCCGTGGGGGATCACTCAGGCCCTACTTATCTCACCGGCCAGGTATTCACCGGTCGGCCGCGCTGGGCCGCAGCCGGCCTCGGTGGTGATCTCCGGACTCTCACACGCCTTTCGAGGTCCACCCCTACCCGTTCGTGACCATCCGAGCCCTCGCTGTCCGGCGGATCTCGCGGAGGCCGGCACATGGGCGTCGGGCACGGGTATGGCGGGCACGCTGCGCGCGGCTGTTGGCCGACGGGACGTCGCTACCGACGTTGGTGGACGACGTAATCGCGCAGGCGCGCAGACGCTCGCGGCAGCTTCGCGTGCCGCTGAATCTCGTTTTATTGCTCCCGACATGCCGTATCCGGTTGGGCCGCGGGTCCTGTCCGGTTGACGGGGCTGGGGCTCGGTTGCCTGGCGTCGGTGGGTCACACTGAGTCCACGACGGTGTCGCCCGGCCGGGCGTAGCCATCATTCGCTCCAGCTCGGGCCGCTCCCTCGGCGCGCCGGAGGCCATCTCGGCAAAGATCCGATCGCAGCCCGCGGTGGTCAGCGCTTCAGTCTGGAGGGCGAGATCCTGGCCGCCGGTGCTAGCCGGCCCCGGAACTCCCGAGCTGACCTGAAGTGCAAGGTAGGACGTCAGGACTCGGATGGGGCTGCTGTGCGTGCGCGCTCGATCGCCCGGTAGACATTGGAGCGGGCGACGAGAACAGCTCGGCGAGTTCGGCGCTGGTGTGGGTGCCGGCGTGGTGCAGAGCGCCGAGGTGGGTTTCCTGGCGCGGGCTGAGCTTGGGCTTCTTGCCACGCAGCCGACCCTTCGTGCGGGCGACCTTCATACCCTCCCGGGTCCTCATCTTGATCAGGTCTGACTCGAACTCTGCGACCATGGCTAAGACGTTGAACAGCAACCTGCCGACGGGGTCGGTCGGGTCGTGCACCGACCCCCCGAGGCTGAGCGCGACGTCGCGGGCGGTGAGCTCGGCGACGACGTCGCGAGCATCGGGTAGCGACCGCGCCAGCCGGTCGAGCTTGGCCACCACCAAGACATCGCCGCCCCTGCACGCGGCTATCGCCTCGCGCAGCCCGGGCCGGGTCCGGTTGGTTCCGGTGAGCCCGTGGTCGACATAGATCCGCTCGGGCGCCACCCCGAGCGTGGTGGGGGCGTCGCGTTGCGCGGTGAGGTCCTGTTCGTCGGTGGAGACCCGGGAGTAGCCGATCAGCAGTCCGCTCCCCGCGTG
>JAODNG010000459.1 GCA_025465385.1 Pseudonocardiales bacterium | reverse complement strand
TCATACCGCCGAGGGAATGCCCGATCAGCACGATCCGCCCCTCGGGCGCGGCCACTCGGATCACCTCGTGCAGGTCGCGGCCAAGCTGTTTGAAGGTGCACGCAGCCCGCGGCGAACGACCGGACCGACCGTGGCTGCGGTGGTCATAGAGCACCACGCGGACCCGGGGTGCGGTGGAATGCGCCAACGCGTCGCGCTGGTACAGCCAGGTTCGCCGGTCCAGCGTGTAGCCGTGGATCAGGATGACGGTGAACTCAGGCGCTCCCCCGTCAGCTGGGTCTAGCTCTTCCACCGACAGCCTTATCCCGTCGTCGGCCGTGACCGTGTCTTCCCGTCCCGGCCGCAGCACGGTCGGCAAGTCGTCAGGAAGTTCCCCAACGTGCTTGCGCACCTCGCCGATGCGGTTGTGATACGCGCGGCCAGCGACTAACGCGGTGGCCGCCGCCGCGCTCAGCACACCGCCAGCAATCCACTTAGCGGACTTCACCGGGTCACCAGCGTCCCGGTGAAACCCGCACCAATCGGGCGTCGTCCGTGCACGGTCCGGGTTACCCGGGGCCGTGCCATCCCCGCGACAATTTCATAGTGGATGGTGCCCAGCTTGTCCGCCCACTCGGCTGCGGTGGGAGCGCCGCCGTCCCCGCTGCCGAAGAAGATCACCTCAGCTCCCGGTGTGATCGCATCGTCCCCGCAGTCGACCATCACCTGGTCCATGCACACCCTTCCCACCACCGGACGGCGGCGCCCGGCGAGCCACACGTCGAGCCGGCCGGTGAGCACTCGAGGGACGCCGTCGGCGTATCCGGCGGGGACCAAAGCCAGAGTGGTCTCCCGATCGGTATGCCAGACGTGCCCGTATGAGACGCCCTCGCCCGCCGGGACTCGCTTGGTCATCGCGACCTGCGAACGCAGCGACATCGCTGGTAGAAGATGGTAACTCACGCCGGGCACCGGGGAGAGCCCGTAGACGGCGATGCCTGGGCGAACCAAGTCATAGTGCAGGTCGGGGCGAGTCAGCGTGGCCGCGGAGTTCGCCAAGTGCCGCAACGGTCGCAAGCCGGCATCTCGGGCCACCTGGTAGGCCTCGTCGAAGTACCGCACCTGCTGCTCGATGATCGGATGCCCGGGGTCGTCAGCATGCGCAAGATGCGACCAGATCGCGACGACCTCGATGCCGCAGGTAGCTACAGCGGCGCGGACCAAGGCGGGCCACTGGTCGGGGCCGGCGCCGCCGCGGTTCAGCCCGGTATCGACTTTGAGATGCACCCTTGCGGTGATGCCGGTCGCGGCCGCGGCTGCCGCGACGGTGTCGAGTTGGCCGGTGGAATACACACCGAGCTCGACGGCCGCCGCGATCCCGGCGGCAAGGTCCTCCCCCGGAGCGCGCAGCCAGGCCAGCACAGGTGCGTCGATGCCGCCGTGGCGCAGCGCAAGCGCCTCCTCGACGCTGCACACGCCCAGCGCGCTGGCTCCGGCCTGCAACGCGGCCTCGGCAACGTCGATCGCACCGTGGCCGTACCCGTCGGCCTTGACCACCACCATGGTGGTGGCGCCGGACGCAGCGGCGCGACCGGCGAGAATCCCGACATTGTGCCGGATCGCGTCGAGATCGATCACCACTTCGACGCGGGGACGGCGAGACGATGCTGGCATCGTGGTCATCCTGGCATCCTCCCGGTCGCCGCTACATGACGACCCGGGCCTCCCCGTGTCCGGCTGCACTTCCCCGGTAGCTGCACGTCACAGGCGTTGGTCTCGCGCGGCTGGGCGTCCCGGCGCTGGCACCCAGGCGTCGCGACCAACAATCCATTCGATGCCGTATCGCGTCTTGGCACTTCTGCGGGCTGCGACACTCATCCTCTGGGCGACACGACAGTGACGATGCCCGATTGTCAACTCTTGAATGTCGAGCGGAGGTAACGAATCGCGTCGGTCAGGGCCGCCTGGATAGCCGAGGCGGGTGCGGGCGCGCCGCCGGAGCCACCCCGGGTCGCGATGCTGCCGGAGCCGCCCCGAGCGGCGATGGCGGCGGCGAGTTCCTGAGCGTGCGTCGCGGCAGCCGCTGCGGTGGCCGGTTCCAGCCCGGTTGCCAGCAGCGCGCCGAGCACGCCGGTAAGGACATCGCCGGAACCCGCGGTGGCCGGCCAGGACGAGCGGGCCGGGTTCACCAGCACCCGACCGTCCGGCGCGGCGACGATGGTGGTGTTGCCCTTGAGCAGCAGCACCGCATCGAACCGCCCGGCGGCGTCCCGGGCGGCCGCCACCCGGTCCGCGCCGGGAAGCTTGCCGGTGAGCCGCTCGAACTCCCGATCGTGCGGGGTGAGCACCAGCGGGGTGCCCGGATCCCGACTGTCCGCAAGCTCAGGGTGCCGGGCCAGCAATGTGATCGCATCAGCATCGGCCACCACCGGCACCCCCACGCCCAGCACGTGGGCCAGCACCTGACGGCTAGCGGCGCCGGTGCCCAATCCGGGCCCGACGGCCCAGGCCTGCACCTGCCCGGCGTCGGACACCGACCCGGTGGCCACCACCTCCGGCCAGCGCGTTCGTACCGCATCGGCAGCTGTGCCGGCGAAGCGCACCATGCCTGACGTCGCCAGCACCGCGGCCCCCGCGCAGAGCACCGCCGCCCCGGGATAGTCCGCTGATCCCGCGGCGATTCCCACGACGCCCTGGCTGTACTTGTCACTGGTTGGCCCCGGCACCGGCCACAGCGCCCCGACCTCGGCAGCGGTGAGAACCCGCAGATCGGGCTCCCCTAGCTCGGCGGACAAGCCGATGTCCACCAGGTGCACCGGGCCGCAGCGCCACGGCGCAAGCAGGTGCACGGGCTTGCGGGCTCCGAAGGTGACCGTCTCGGCGGCGGTGACCGCGGACCCCTCAGCGGTGCCGGTGTCCGGGTCGACCCCTGAGGGCGAGTCCACCGCGATGATCGGCGCCCGGATGGCCGCCACCAGCTGCGCGGCCGCCGGCCGCAGCGGACCCCGGCCGGACAGCCCCACGATCCCGTCGAGCACGAGGTGGACACGATCTGGCAGCTGAACGCTGATCCGGCCGCCGGCTCGGCGCAGCGCCGCTAAACCCGGCGCGTGCGCCCGGTCCGGGGACAACAACACCGCTGTCACCACGACGCCGCGGCGGCGCAGGTACGCCCCGGCCCACAACGCGTCTCCACCGTTGTCACCGGCCCCGACCAGCAGCGCAACGTGCCGGCCGGACACCCCCCCGGTCCGCTCGGCTAGCACCGCCGCAACTCGGGTAGCGAGCCCGAACGCGGCGCGACGCATCAGGTCGCCGACCGGCACCCGGGAGAGCAGGGCGCCTTCGGCGGCGCGCACGCGCGCCACCGTCCACGCGCTCTGTGAGTAGTGATGCGAGCTATCACCCGGATTGCCACTCACGGCTATTCCACAGTGACCGATTTGGCGAGGTTGCGCGGGCGGTCCACGTCGTAGCCGCGCTGCCGGGCGATCTCAGCGGCGAGGACCTGCAGTGGCACGGTGGACACCAACGGCTGCAGCAGCGTGGGCACCGCAGGGACCTCCAGCAGGTTTGAGGCGTAGGGCCGCACGGTCTCGTCGCCCTCCTCGGCGATCACGATGGTCCGCGCGCCGCGGGCCCGGATCTCCTGGATATTGGACAGCAGCTTGGCGTGCAGTACGGCCCGCCCCTTCGGCGAGGGCATCACCACGACCACCGGCAGCCCCGGCTCGAGCAGCGCGATCGGGCCGTGCTTGAGCTCTCCGGCGGCGAATCCCTCGGCGTGCATGTAGGCGAGCTCCTTGAGCTTCAGCGCGCCCTCCAGCGCGACCGGGAAGCCAACATGGCGGCCGAGGAACAGCACCACCTTGGCGTCGGCAAGCTCGCGACCCAGCTCACGCACCTGATCAACGGTGCTCAGCACCTGGGCCACCGCTGCCGGGATGGCCTCGAGTTCGGCGAACTCGCGGGCCACCTCGTCGGAGTACTTGGTGCCGCGAGCCTGCGCCAGCGCCAGGCCGACCAGGAAGTTGGCGACGATCTGCGCGAGGAACGTCTTGGTGCGGCCACCCCGATCTCCGGCCCGGCGTGGGTGTAGAGCACCGCGTCGGACTCGCGGGGGATCTGCGCCCCATTGGTGTTGCAGATCGCCAGTACCCGGGCCTTCTGGTCCTTGGCGTGGCGCACCGCTTCCAAGGTGTCCATTGTCTCCCCGGACTGGGAGATCGCGACGACAAGGGTGGAGCGGTCCAGCACCGGGTCGCGATACCGGAATTCGCTGGCGAGCTCCACTTCCACCGGCAGCCGGCACCAATGCTCGATCGCGTACTTGGCGACCATCCCGGAGTGATACGCGGTCCCGCACGCCACCACGAACACCTTGTCGATGTCGCGCAGCTCCTGGATGTCCATCCGCTGCTCGTCCAGCACGATCCGACCGTCGATGAAATGCCCGCGCAGGGTGTTGGCGATGGCGCTGGGTTGTTCCTGGATCTCCTTGAGCATGAAGAAGTCGTGGCCACCCTTCTCCGCCGCGGACAGGTCCCAGTCGACGTGAAAGGGCTTCCCATATGCGAGGGCGCCGTGGAAATCGGTGATCTGGTAACCGTCGCGGGTGATTGTCACCACCTGGTCCTGGCCGAGCTCGACGGCGTCGCGGGTGTGTTCGATGAACGCCGCGACGTCGGAGGCGACGAAGTGCTCCCCGTCACCCACCCCCACCACCAGCGGCGACGAGCGGCGCGCCGCGACGATCAGGTCGGGTTCGTCGGCATGGGTGACGACGAGGGTGAAGGCGCCGTGGAGCCGGCGGCACACCGTGCGGACGGCGAGCGGCAGGTCGCCGCAGCTTGCGTAGGCCGCGGCGAGCAGATGCGCGGCGGTCTCGGTGTCGGTGTCGCTGGTCAGCTCCACCCCGCCGCGCTCCAGTTCGGCGCGCAGCTGGGAGTGGTTCTCGATGATCCCGTTGTGCACCACAGCCACCCTGCCAGCGGTGTCGCAGTGTGGGTGGGCATTGCGATCGGTGGGCGCACCGTGGGTCGCCCAGCGGGTATGGCCCATCCCGGCGGTGCCGCGCAACGCCGCACGCCCGTCGCCGTCGAGCTCGCCGATCAGGTTGGCCAGCGCCCCGGCCTTGCGGGTCACCGCCAGCGTGCCGGCACTGGTGAGCACCGCGACACCTGCGGAGTCGTATCCGCGGTACTCCAGCCGGCCCAGGCCGTGTAGGACGACGTCCAGGGCGTCTCGATGTCCTACGTAGCCCACGATTCCGCACATGAGTGTCAACGCTAGCCCAACGCCATCCTCGCGATCCGATACCGTCCCGGCTCATGGCACGCACCGATCCCGCGGTCCGCCGCACGGTTGAGGAGCTGTCCCGGCCGGGTCCGCATGCGGTCGCCCGCGGTGACCTCGCGGCGGCCGGCTTGCCCGGCGTGGTGTTCACTCCGCGCTCCGGGCTCGGGCTGCCCGCGATCGCGTTCGGGCACGGCTGGTTGCAGCCGACGGCGCGCTACGACGAGCTGCTGCGCCACCTGGCCACCTGGGGGGTAGTCGCCGCAGCGCCCGCCACTCAGGGCGGCCCGCTGGCGTCGCACCGCCAGTTCGCGACCGATCTGCGTACCGCGCTGGACGTCTGCGCCGGCGTACGGCTGGGCGATGGCGCGATCAGCGTCGATCCCGACATGCTGGGTCTGGTGGGGCACGGGATGGGCGGTGGTTGCGCGGTGCTCGCGGCCGCCGAGGACGGCCGGTGCCGGGCGGTGGTCACCTTGGCGTTGGCTGAGACGCTGCCGTCAGCGGTTGCTGCCGCGCCCCGCTGCACCATGCCAGGCCTGCACGTGGCCGGCGACAACGACCAGGTGGCCCCGGCGGTGGGGCATGCCGAACCGGTCGTCAGGGCGTGGGCCGGTCCGGTACAGCTGCGGATCCTACCCAAGGCCAGCCACCTCGGATTCGCTGAGGGCCCACATTGGACTGACATGCTCATCGGCAGCGGCTCAGAGGCCGCAACCCGGCGGATCAGCCGGGCGTTGGTCACCGCGTTCCTGCTGCGTCACCTCGTCGGCGCCACCGACTACGACGTTTTGCTGGCCGAACCGGAAGCGTGATAGGTCAGCAAGCGGCAGCGACAACCTTGGCTACCCGTGCAGCGATAGTCTTCGCAGCGGATTCGGTGGGAGCCTCGACCATCACACGCACCAGTTGCTCGGTACCTGATGGGCGCAACAGGATGCGGCCGGTATCGCCTAGTTCGGCTTCGGCATCGGCGAGCGCATCGGCCACCGCGGGTGCCGCCGCGACCGCCGCCTTCTCCGTGACCACGACGTTGATCAGCACCTGCGGCAGCCGGGTCAGCACGCTGGCCAGGTCCGCCAGATTGTGCCCCGAGGTAACCATCCGGGCCATCAGTCGCAATGCGGTGAGCAACCCATCGCCGGTGGTGGCGTACTCGGGGAGCACCACGTGCCCGGACTGTTCACCACCCAGCGAGAATCCACCCGCGGTCAGCGCCTCGAGCACGTACCGGTCCCCCACCGCGGTGGTCTTCACGACCACACCATGCTCGCGCATCGCCAGGTGCAACCCCAGATTGCTCATCACGGTGGTCACTAGGGTGTTTTCGACCAGCTCAGCGCTGTCCCGCATGGCCAGCGCGAGGATGGCCATGATCTGGTCGCCGTCGACCACCGCACCGGAGGCATCCACGGCCAGGCAGCGGTCGGCGTCACCATCGTGGGCGATACCGATCGCAGCGCGCTGCGCCACCACCGCCGCGCGCAAGTCGTCCAGGTGAGCGGAGCCGCAGCCATCGTTGATATTGAGGCCGTCCGGCTGGGCGTGCAGCGCTACGACCTCAGCACCGGCCCTGCGGTAGGCCTGCGGAGCGACGACGGAAGCCGCGCCATGGGCGCAGTCGACCACCACGCGAATCCCGTTCAGCGCGTGCGGGGTCGCCAGCAGCAGGTGATCCACATAGCGTCTGGCGGCCTCCGGAACATCACGCACCCGGCCGATCCGGGCTCCGGTGGGACGTTGCCTCTCGCGGCTGTGCACCCGGACGGCGATCTCGTCCTCCACCGCGTCGGGAAGTTTGTGGCCGCCGGCGGCGAAGAGCTTGATGCCGTTGTCCGGCATCGGGTTGTGTGACGCGGAGATCATCACTCCGAGGTCCGCGGACAGCTCGCTCACCAGGTGCGCAATCGCCGGCGTGGGCAGCACCCCGACGCGAAGCACATCGGCGCCCGCCGCCGTCAGACCGGCGGTAACGGCCGCCTCCAGCATCTCGCCACTGGCCCGCGGGTCCCGCCCCACGACGGCTACCGGGCGGGACCCGATACCGCCCCGGCGCCGATCGACAAGCACCCGCGCCGCCGCTCCGGACAGGGCCAACGCCAGCTCCGGCGTGAGCTCGGAGTTCGCCAACCCCCGCACCCCGTCGGTACCGAACAGGCGGTGTGTCAACACCGGCGAGGAGTCAAAGCTCGCGGCATTAACGCTTCGAGTACTGGGGCGCCTTGCGCGCCTTCTTCAACCCGTACTTCTTGCGTTCCGTGGCTCTGGAGTCACGGGTGAGGAAGCCGGCCTTCTTCAGGGCCGGGCGATCGTCGACGTTGATCTCGATCAGCGCGCGGGCGATGGCCAGTCGCAGCGCGCCAGCCTGGCCGGACGTACCGCCACCGGACAGGTTGGCGAATACGTCGTAGGCCTCGGGCTTGTTCACGGTGACCAGGGGGTCCCGGATCAACTGCTGGTGCACCTTGTTCGGGAAGTACTTCTCCAGTGTCGTGCCGTTGAGCTTGAAAACACCGGTGCCGGGCACCAGCCGCACTCGCACCACGGCTTCCTTACGGCGACCCACCGCTTGGGTGGCCTGACCGCTGGGTACCGGCATCGCCGGCACGAGCGGGGCCGGTGCACCGGCGGCGGCCGGCCCGGCCTCGGATTGCGTCGTTTGCGGGGTGGTCACGGCGTCTCTCGGGTCCTCACTGGTTGCGGCTGTTGTGTCGGAAACGGTCACTGGATCATTAGTCACTGGGCGACCTGAGTGATCTCGAATGGCTGCGGTTGCTGGGCAGCATGAGGGTGGTCGGGGGTGGCATAGACCTTGAGCTTGCGGGCCATCGCCCGGCCCAGCGTGGTCTTCGGGAGCATGCCCTTGATGGACCGCTCCACCAGCCGCTCCGGCTGGGTGGCGAGCATCTCGTTGAACGATCGACGCCTCAGGCCGCCCGGATAACCGCTGTGCCGGTAGACGAAGCTGCGATCCCCTTTGTTGCCGGACAACGCCACTTTGCCGGCGTTGACGATCACCACGAAATCACCGGTGTCGACATGGCGAGCGTAGGTAGGCTTGTGCTTGCCGCGCAGCAGCGTGGCGACCTGGCTGGCGAGGCGGCCCAGGACCACATCCGTGGCATCGATGACATGCCAGGCGCGCTCGACCTCGCCGGGCTTGGGGCTGTACGTGCGCACGGACCTACCTCATTATCGCATTCGCAGGGTCATCGATCAGGAGCCGCGCACATCCGCACAGCAGCGTGGAAACGATACCGGGCGCCGTGCAGCCTGGTCAAAACGGGGTCGCCGCCGGGCCGGCGAGCGTAATACCCAGCGGCGACCCTGGACGGGCTACGACCAGCGCGCGCGGTTCGACGCTTCGCCGGCCTGGTAGTTCTCGTTTGACGTACCCAGCGCAACGCCGATCTGGTTGAGGACCTGGTTCAGGTCGTTCGCCGACCGATCCCACTTCGCCTGGTGGGCCTGGTAGGCGGACGATGCGTCGCCGCTCCAGGTCTCCACCATCGGTTGCAGGTAGCGCTTGAGGTCCTCCATCTCGCGGCTGATATTCGTCCACGTCGTCTGGATCGAGCTCCGCGCGCTCTCGAGCTCGCCGAAGGTGACCAGGATCTCGCTCACGTATCTATCTCCTTGTCTCAGCAGTACGGGTCGCGGTCGGCGTACTCAGCTGCCGAGGGCCTGGCTGATCCGCGAGTAGGTCTGGTTCTCATTCTCGTCGGCCCGGGCATAGGTCGTTCCGGATCCGCGAATCTGCTCACCGATGCTGTTGAGTGCCTCGTTGAGATTGCGCGCATCGGTATCCCAGCGCTCCATGAGAAGGTGGAAA